>JBEAYS010000181.1:0-4141 GCA_041170505.1 Cyanobacteriota bacterium | reverse complement strand
TAAAAAAATAGCAAGAGATCGTTTAAAATTTTATCGCGATCGCGGATATGAAATTCAATTAATTGACGCTACTAATGAAATGTAATTAGCGAGTAAGTTCGCTATACTGAGAAGAGTTTAGATAAAGCTCTTTGTTGTCAATCTTATCTTGAGATGATATTTTACAAATCCAAGTTTCATAAGGCTTATCATTAATTAATTCGGGTGATTTTTGAATGTTGGAATTAATTTCAATCATGATGCCATTGAGTGGGCCTACTAAATCAGAAGCAGTTTTGACTGATTCAATCGCTCCAAAAGCTACATTTCTTGAAATTTGGGTTTGTAATACGGGTAGATCTACAAAAACGATATCACCTAAAAGATTTTGTGCGTAATCAGTGATACCGATTTCATAAATGTTATCACCAATAGATTTAATCCATAAGTGTTCAGGTGTATAAATAAGTGTATTGGGAATACTCATAATAAATTAGCTGATAGTAATTTTATCTTTAAATACATTAAGTTAATGACAAATATGATTTTTTTGTTTATTATCGCGTAAATTTAGTATGAATAGGAGATTACCTAGTGAGAGAGCGTATCAGACTTTTTTTCATCCTAAGCTTAACTTTTTTCTTTTTTTTAGCTTCAATTTCAGCCGAAGCAAACCAACCAAGATCTAAAAAACCTACAAAAGCAGAATTGGCTCGCATATCCGCAGCAGATAATAAGACTAATAAAGATGGTCTTTTAAGAGTGGCTTCTTCTAACGCCCTTATTGTTAATCAAAATACAGGTGAAGTTTTATATGCAAAAGATACAGATGCACAAACTTCCATCGCATCTCTAACCAAACTTATGACCGCTATGGTGACTTTAGATGCAAAGTTGCCGATGGATGAAGAGATTTCTATTACTGATGAAGATGTGGATACCTTAAAAAATTCAAGCTCAAAATTACCTGTTGGAACAGTATTACCTCGTTCAGAACTTCTTAAAATTGCTTTAATCGCTTCAGATAACCGTGCAGCATCAGCATTGGGTAGAAATTATCCTACTGGAAAAACTGGCTTTATAAATGCGATGAATATTAAAGCATTGCAACTTGATATGACACGAAGTGAGTTTGCAGATCCTACAGGCCTCAATAATCACAATATGTCGACAGCAGAAGATCTTGTAAAGATGGTAAAAGCTGCTTATCAATATCCTGAGATTCGTGAAATTACAACAACAGCTTCGTATGAAGCTTATGTTAAAGGTCACCGCGCACCTGTGAATTTTAATAATACGAATGGATTAGTCAGAAAAAGTGATTGGGTGATTGGATTATCAAAGACTGGTTTTATTCAAGAAGCTGGAAAATGTCTTGTTATGCAAGCGATGATTAGTGGACAACCAATGATTATCGTATTACTTAAATCTTATGGAAGTGCCACTCGAATTGCAGATGCAAATAGAATTCGAAAGTGGATTGAAAAAACATCTTCAATTTCTTTTTCAGATCAATCTAAAAAAAATAGCTAAGCTTTTTTAGATTTTACGACTTTCTTTTTTGTTGTAGGTTTTTTAATAGTCGCTTTTTTCTCAGATGTTTTCTTATTTGTTGCTTTTTTAACTGTTGTTTTCTTTTTGCCTTTACCCAAAGCTTCTTTATTGCTAATCAGGACTAAAGCCTCCTCAAGAGTAATTTTTTCAATATCTTGGTCTTTTGAAAGAGTAACTTTGGTTGAGCCTTTTTGAAGGTACATGCCATACCGACCATTAAAGATTTCAACTGAATGATTCGTTTCGGGCTCATTTCCTAAAGTTCTTAAAGGGGCATTTTTAGCAATAGCTTCTGCAATGAGTTCAAGTCCTCGTTCGAGTGTTACGTCAAAAATGGACTCTGATTTTGGAATAGATTTAAATTTTCCATCATAATTTACATAAGGCCCAAAACGTCCAATATTTACAATCACTTTCTTGCCTGTATCTGGGTGAAGACCTAGCTCTTTAGGAAGCGATAAAAGATTTAATGCGATATTTTCATTTAAATCGCTTAATGATATTTCTTTGGGAACGCTTATGCGCTTAGGTTTCTTTTTGCTGTCTTCCTCTTGAATACCAACTTGAAGATAAGGTCCGTAGGGGCCGACTAATAACAAAACGTCTTTGCCAGTTTCCGGATCTTTGCAAACAAGCACAGGTTCATTTGGAGTGCTTAAGTCACCATTTACATTTCTTGTGTAATCACAATCAGGGTAACCCGAACAACCAATAAATTTACCTCTTCTACCTAATCTCGAAAATAAAGGCTTGCCACATTTAGGACAATCTTCGTGAATAGCTTCTTGAGTAATTTCCGCTCGATCTATATTTGATTTTTCAAGAATTGTTTTATTGAAGTCATCCCAAAAGTTTCTGATAAGTGGCACCCACTCTTTATTGTTTTCTGCAATTTCGTCTAATGAACTTTCTAGGCCAGCAGTAAAATCATAATCAACATAACGAGTGAAATGTTCCGTTAGAAATTTATTAACAACACGACCTACATCAGTTGGCATGAATCTTTTTTTATCAAGAATGACATATTCACGATCTTGAAGTGTTGAAATAATGCTCGCATAAGTCGAAGGCCTTCCAATACCGTATTCCTCTAAAGATTTTACTAGACTCGCTTCAGAGTATCTTGGAGGGGGTTCTGTAAAGTGTTGATCACCATATATTTTATCGACAGTTAAAATTTCTCCAGTTTCAAGTGGAGGTAATTTAAGAGAGTCTTCATCTTCATTAGAAGCGTCATCTAAGCTCTCGGTATAAATAGCAATAAATCCAGGGAATATAAGTATTTGCCCAGTCGCTCTAAATAAATTTGCTTCAGATCCAATAGCCAGATCTACACTTACAGCATCAAATTTAGCTGATGTCATTTGACTTGCTAATGAGCGTTTCCAAATCATTTCATATAACTTAAATTGCTCAGGAGATAGTTTACTAATAAGACTTTGAGGTGTTCGACTGATATCTGTGGGTCGAATGGCTTCGTGTGCTTCTTGCGCGTTTTTTGATTTAGTTTTATAAAAAATAGGTGCTATAGGCAAGTAATCTCTATCAAAATTTGATTGAATATAGCCTCTAATTTGATTAATTGCTTCATTTGAGAGTGTGAGTGAGTCTGTTCTCATATAAGTAATCAAACCCACGGTACCACTTCCAATATCAATACCCTCATAAAGCTGTTGAGCAATTCTCATAGCTCGACTCGTTGTAAAGCCAAGTTTACGAACAGATTCTTGTTGAAGTGTTGATGTAGTGAAAGGAGGCGCAGGATTGCGGGTTCTTTGTTTCTTTTCAACGCGAGTTACTTTTGTTTTGCCAGCACTTTCTAAGAGTAATTTTCCAACAATAGATTCATGATCTGCTTTTGAAGTAATAGTAAATTGCTCGACTTTTTTACTATCGAGTTGAATAAGTTTTGCTTGAAATTTATTTTTAGCTTTTACAGAATCTAAATGAATCGTCCAATATTCCTGACAGATAAATTTTTCGATTTCAATTTCTCTTTCAATAATAAGCCTGAGTGCCGGACTTTGAACTCTTCCTGCTGATAAGCCTCTTCTGATTTTCTTCCAAAGCAGAGGGGATAAATTAAATCCTACAAGGTAATCAAGAGCTCTTCTCGCTTGTTGCGCATTGACAAGAGGCATCGATATATCTCTTGGGTGCTCAATAGCTTGTTCAATAGCTGATTTTGTAATTTCCTGAAAAATAACGCGTTTGATCAATTTATCTTTTGTTAATTTTTTTTCATTGAGTATTTCTAGAATATGCCATGAAATGGCCTCTCCTTCTCGATCTGGATCGGTAGCTAGATATACTTCATCTGATTTTTTTACAGCTCTTGCAATCTCATCGACGTGTCTAGAGTTTCTTTCAATAATTGCATAATTCATTTTGAAATTATTGTCTGTTTCAACCGCGCCTGTCTTTGGAATAAGGTCGCGAACATGCCCATAAGATGCTAAAACTTCGAATTTATTACCAAGATACTTTTTAAGGGTTTTGGCTTTAGATGGGGATTCAACAATTAAAAGTTTAGACATTGGCTGGTTTTAGATTAAAAATTTTGATGAATAATAAATTTAAATCTTGATATATACAAGCTGTCTATACT
>JBEAYS010000180.1:0-31532 GCA_041170505.1 Cyanobacteriota bacterium | reverse complement strand
CGAAGTTTTGAGGCGGAATCCGCCTAACAAAAATATTAAGGATCCACTCCCTGAGCCAAGATTTTCTCTTGGCTCAGGGTTGAAAAATCGACGAAGTCGCATTTTTCAGTGGATCCTTAATAGAGATCAACAGTTTATAACCAAATTTTCGAATTTAGTTTTAATTAGGGTACTGATGATTTATCCAGGATTTATTTAAGGAGCTATTATCTCGTTTTTGTGGAAGCGGTAAGTGCGGCCCCATATATTGTTAACCGACCGTGTCGTAGCTGGAATCCAACCTAGAACATCAATCTTGCAGTCGAACCTAGCGACCGTCGAATTTTTTTGTTTGTGTTAACCGATGACGGTCGCTAGGTTCTAATCACACAGAAATAAAAAAAAATACCCCCATGAAAATGGGGGTATTTTTGTTAAATGGCTCCCGGGGTGGGATTCGAACCTACGACCGATCGGTTAACAGCCGATTGCTCTACCACTGAGCTACCCGGGATCATGGCTAATCCTGATTGAGCTTGAGCGTTACTTAAATGCTCGTTATATCACTATGCCCAAAAATGAGAAAATTTACCCATACTCTAGACTTAAAAATCATAACATTCAAGCTTTTTTTTCTAAATACTAAGTAAAAAAATTTAATATTTTAAAAACCTTGGTATTCTTATCTTGAAGCCTTGTGCCTCGTATCAGCACTTTTAAAGTCTCGCGCGAATCCATAATTAAATTCATGCACACTAAAAACTGGGTCAGTCATTTTGATCAGGTACCTAAACTGCTACTCAGAGCTTGAACCTGGCTAGGAAATTTTCTCAAGCCACGATTTTTGCTCTAGATCCTTCATTAGATATGCTCAATAAGCTCAGCGAAAAAATTACTCAAGAACAGATTACTAATATTCAGCTAAAACACTCTTACCTAGCGGATTTGCAAGAATATAATTTTGATTTTGTGATTTCGTGTTTGGTGATGCATTTTATTCCTGATGAATTATCTCACAAAACTAACGATCAAGAGCTGAGTAAAAAATCTTTTCTCAAGCAAGCTTACGACAGGATGAAACCTAATGCTAGTTTGATTTTGGTTGATAAGTATGTAGACGAAGCTGACCATGATCAGATTTTTAGCTATTGGAGCAGTTTTCAGATTAATAGCGGTAAAACCGCTCAGGAAGCCGATGATAATATCAAGCTTATTAATACTGAGCTGATTATCGTCAGCTCAGCGCGAATTATGGATATAGCATCTAAGCTCGGTTTTACAAAAATTTATTAAATTCTTTAAAGCACTTCATGTCGAAGGTTTAGTGATGAATCGCTGATACAGAGACGCTTGGGGCGATATCACTGGCGATGCACTCCCCCACACCGTGAGCCTCACCGCAGACAGGACAGCTATCAGCAAGAGTCTCAGAGGTTTTGCCATCTTCAATATTACTTAAGCCAAGTTTTTTTAGAAACTCTGTAACACCGGTAACTATCCCGCTTATCCCAAAAATCTGAATCAAAATTTGAGCGAATTTATTTTTGGTCTTACTTGCAATCATCTCAGAGACTGGAACAGAGCTATTGATTTTTAATTCCATCTCGAGAATTTTTGGTAGAAGTTTTTGTGCGATCTTGCTTAGAGTCGTAAGATTGTAATCTTTGATTTCATGTTTTTTGAGCTCATCAGAGCTAGTCAGTAACAGAGCTAGTAAAGATCTGCGAATAAAATTTGGCGCACCAGTCCAATCTGAAAACAAGCTTGAAGCGACAGTTATACCGGCTACTCGCGGGTAGTTGTTTAATTTATCTTTTCCCCAAACACTCAAATACATCACAGCCAAGCCAATCATAGACTTGATTTGCTTAGGTATTTTTATAGGTTCGATCGCTACCATGCTAGCTATCATCGGCACTAAATGCGCGCTCAAGCTCAAAAAAGATTTAGCCCAATCCGGAATTTGCCAGCTCACTATTAAATTGCCAGGCGCTATTGCTGAATATTTATTTATGCCGCTTGAAATAAACCTAAAACTTGATTCCAAAAAGGAGTTTTTTTTTCAGGCATTGGCGCGCAGTGCGGGCCCGTACAGCTATTCATCTGAGCTGGACTTTGGCATTCAGGTCCTACACAGTGTAGTGCATGAGGATCATGCGCTTGGCTTGCAGGTGCTGTACTCTGCGCAGGCTTGTTATGATGTCCATCACAAAGCTCAGCCCAGCGCATAGTCTCTGAACCATTTTTTTTATGCCAATGTACTTGTTTCACCTCATAACCAGAAGCTTTTAAAATTTCAGCTAGCTTAGCTTGAATCTCCGGAGATTTTAATTGTTCTTTTGAGCTAATCTTAAGAGCATTTATGCGCTCTTGCAAAAAATTTTTGAGTGTCATTTGTCCAGGTTGACTAGTGGGAGTTGATATTTGGCTAGGGGCGTTCATGTGCATGGCTTAAATGTGTATTTTGCCTAAAAACCTAGATTTTACCTGGATCTAATTGTAATAATATTACATTAATATTGTAACATTATTACAATACAATTGTAACAATGTTACAATTGGAAATCAAGCTAGTATAATAAAAATATTATGAGTTTTACAGCCCAAGCAAACGAAAAATTAAAATCAAATGGTTACAAGCTAACTTCAGCTAGAGAAGATGTGGTGATGGTTCTTGCCTGCGCTTGCAAGCCTCTTTCACCGTATGAAATAAAAGAAATTCTTGAGCGCGATAATAAAAATTATCAAGTTATCTCTATATATAGAGTGCTAGAACTCTTACAGGAATTGGATTTGGTTCATAAGATCTATTCGATTAATAGTTATCAAATCTGCGATTCTAATCGCAAACACCATCATAAATTTTTGATTTGTCAAAAATGCAACTCAGTTGATACAGTAGAGCTTAAGTCACCATCGTCTCAGCAAACTAAAAATTTTATAGTAGTAGAAGAGATCAATGAAGCTCTAGGACTGTGCTCTAAGTGTCAGTAGAGATTTTATTGATTAGACTTTGGGCAGAATAAATTACAGAAGCTATCCCTTGCCCAGGAAAACTAGTGTCTCCTACTAAATAAAGATTCTCTATATCACTAATATGATTAGGCAGTAAAAACAGCGGACGAGAAGTGCTGTGAGGAATGCCTCCCACGTAGCCCTTGTGGCGCTTGGTGTAGTGTAAAAAAGTTTTTGGTGTGCCGGAAATCACAAATTCAATATCGCTTGCTTGATACTGCAAGAAAGTCTCTAAAAATATTTTTATGATTTGATCTTGGGTTTCTTGTTTGAGGGCGGTGTATTTTTCAGGCTCAAGATTATGCCAGTGATCGGCTGGTGTGTGCGTGGAGATTGTGACACAGCGGTACCCTTCTGGAGATTTTTTGCGATCATCAGGGTGCGAGAATGATACAAAAATACTTTTCGATCCGCAATTAACCAAATTATCTGTGTGTATTTGATAGTAAAGGCTCTCTAGATCGCCTTTTTCAGGTACAGAAAAATAACAAGTAAAAGCTGACCAAGCTTTATCAAAATTTTTACTTAGCTTAGAAAAGCTTTTCTGGACAGGGTTAGAGCTGATGCCTGGGATATTCCAGATGGGGATATTCGCGATCACTCTGCGCGATTGGAAGCTCTCACCTTTATCAGTTTGGATATGATAAATATTTTTTGAGGAGTGGATATTAGTTACTTTTTGCCTGAGCATGAGAGTGCCGTGATCTTGCGTGAATCGCTGAACTAATAAATGCGCAAGCTCGCTAATTCCGCCGAAGCTATAATAAACTTCTCGTGGGTATTCCAGTCCTAGAGCCGCACTCATAATAGGTACTTCAGGGCTATAACTCTGAGTAGAGATTAGCAAGATCTCATTGAGGATGTTTTTTAGATCAGGATTATTCAGCTGGTGAGAGTTAAGCATGCTCTGGAAGTCTTTAAGCATGAGGATTCCAAGGTCAATGTTTTTTAGGTTTTTACTTAGCTTGATAAAAGACCATAAATCCTTAGGTATTAAATTAGGATTTCGTGATAATAATTGCCAGGCACGCTGATCGATCTGAGCAAGCTTGTTAAAAAGCTTTTCTAGATTGGTTTTAGGCGAGTTTGTTGCTTGACTTAGCTCCCTGACCCATTTGGATTGGTCGGCGTATCTTCTGATAAGTTTTTGTTTGTAACTGACTATAATTCCAGGATCGATCTTAGTATAGTTAAGCTCTAGATCAAGCTCCCTGATTAGTTTTCCGATAGGCTGATGCTCCTGGATCCCACTTAGAGTAGTAGCTCCGGCATCGAACAAAAAATCTTTTTTGCGGAAGTATGACGCACACCCACCGATTTTGGAGTGCGCCTCAAGGCATAGCACTTTTTGTCCCTGAGCTGATAATAGAGAGGCTGCTGTAAGACCGCCGTAACCAGCACCGATAACTATAAAATCATAAATCATTTATATCCAGTCAGCTCCACATAGCCCTTGCCATTGATTTTTTTGCCAGCATGAGTGCCAGTGATTTTAACAGCACCTTCCCAATATGAGTATCTAAATTGATGTTCTTGATTATTCATAAGGGGGCTTATAACCAAGTCGATATCGTGTTTCTTGATGACTAAACGCCATTTAGCAGGATAAGAAATTTTAGTCTTGGGGCTTGTCCATCTTTCTAAAATACTTAATTCTATATCCTCAAGCGGCACCGAGGACTTAGATGAATTCGGGTCTATGAGCGCGCCTAAGGAAACCGGACTGATCCCAGATTTGTTTCGGATTTGGTAGTACATCAACTCCCAATTATCTGATAGCTGTAACGAAAACCAATCCCAGCCCTGATCTTCAGCTCCCAGCGAGCTAGTGCTCCATTCTCTATCAATCCAGGATTCGCCCTTCACTTGATAAGTTTTACCTTTGATTTGGATGTTTCCAGCGCTCTCTAGGCGCGGGATTGAGTAGTAGTAAGAAGCATTACCGACTTGAGTTGATTTTTGGCTTAGACCTTTATTGCCTTGCAGGACTATTTGTTTTTGGGCTTTTAGATTAAGATCCAGGACTATATCTCCTTGCTTAGCGTAAAGCTTAAGAGGCTCCCAATTAAATTTCCAGTTATTGATCCAGGTCTCTTTACTCGTAGAACCAGCTAGGGATCCAGCAGATCGCTGAAAAATTTCATAAGAATAAAATTCTTTGTTTTTGATATCGCTAATAGCTAAGTGACCCATGTAGATTTGATTGGTTTTTAGTCCGGAGTTACCTGCAAGAAAATTTGGATCAATATTATTTCTAAAAATAGTTAACTGATACCCAAACTCAGCTCCTGAGCTGTCTTGAAGATTACCTGTGGCGTACCACCACTCTGTTTGGAAATCTCGGTGCGCGCCGTGGTCTTCTGGAAATTTAAAATCTCTTACTCTATCAGCTCGGCTATACCCCTTAGAATTAGAGTTTTTTAGAGCAGAGATAGCTTGATTAGCACCTACTGCTAAGTTTGAAAAAATCAATAATACTAAAAAATAAGTTTTAATCATTTCTAAGAGCAAGGTATCCTTTTGTGTGTCTAATAGCTGGAATCAGCCAGCAATTAAGCTTGCCAAAATCGCTATTACTAAAATTTGGATAAAAATACTATAGTCTTGATGGAATCGTAGTGTCCAACCAAAAGATCTATAGTTTATTACATTGATTAAAAGCACTGCCTGAAGTAATCCCAGAGGCAAAGAAAATATTGCTGATAAAAATCCGATACTCAAGCTTTGTGCTAGAGTGATTTGCGCCAAGTTTTTTCTAGTCGTTCCAAGAGCTTCTAAAATTGCGTATTCTTTTTTCTTTTCGATATTCATGGCAAGCAAGGTGCTGATGATAGATATAAATGCTATTAGTATGGTGATAATTTTTAGTGCTTTAGTGATCTGGAAAGTCCGATCAAAAATTCTAAGAGTTTCTTGCTTGAGATCACTATTAGACCGGTAATTAAAATTATGAACGGTGTTTAGTTGAGCTAATTCTTGCTTGATACTACCAATAGTAAGATCCTTATCTAAATTGGGTTTGAGCATTATTCCAAGTGATGATATTTTTTTATCCATCCATAGCTTTTTGTACTTTTTATTATGAATCATGATTATTCCTTGTTCATTACCATAATCATAAAAAATACCAGCTACGCGAAATTGCTTAAAACCATAACGAGTTTTTAGATTTATGCTATCCCCAGTCTTAAGCTTGAATCTAAAAGCTAAAGGTTCAGAGATAATAATTGAATCATTCTCCGTAAAATCACTAGTCCAGTTGCTAGATTTTTCCTTAAATTCAAACGATTTTTCAATACGCTCATTAAAATCTATACTTGCTATCATTAGCTCTCCTAGATTGGATTTGACCCAGTTGTTGCGGTAGCTAATAATGTTTTGGCTGGATTTTTGGATAATAGGATTTTTGTAGATTTCTTGCTGTAATTCTTCACTTAAATTGCCTGTGGTTTTATTCGCGCTCAAGCTAGGTGCTGAAATATAAATATCAGATTGTAGAGTCGCGCTAAGCCAATCAATGACAGTTTTGCGGAAGCTTCCTACTGTGATATCAAGGGCAAGTGCTATGGATAGAGCCATTGAGAGAGCTGTAATAGTGATGGCTGTTCGGCTAAGATTTCTAAAAATAGATCTGATTCCTATTTTATTTATTGGACTGAGCTTACTTACTAAAACCCGATCAAATCCACTAGATATGATCTTTATGCAGTTTGGCACGAGAATCGCAACCCCGACTAAAATTAGTGCTAATGCCATAAAATTAATTATTAAGTAATCCTCTGAAAAACCAAGAATAATAAATCCTAGACTTATACTCGCTATGCTTATTTTCCATAAATGTTTTAGGTAATTATCAAACTCTCTTTCTTGACTCGATCTTTTGGTGTGTTGGATGGCTGGGCTCAAACTCGCTTGGTAAGCAGGAAGGCATGCTCCTAGTAGTGCCGATAGAATACCAGCGACTAGTCCTTTTAGAATTGTAAAAATTTCGAGTTTTACCTCACTAATCTCAACAACAAAATACAAATCATTAATTGTTTGGGATATAAATTTAATCAATATTTGTGCAAGCCCATAGCCCAAGGCTATCCCAATTACTGACGCTATCACACTTAAAATCAGAGTCTCTTTAATCACTAACCCAAAAATCTCTCTAGAGCTCAAGCCCAGTGTTCTAAATATGCCAAATATTGTTTGCCTTTGGACTATAGAGAAGCTCATGGTGTTATAAATCAAAAACACCGCAACAATCAGTGATAAGAAGCTTAATGAATATAGATTTAGATTAAATGAGCTGAGCATTTTTTGAGTAGATTTTTTGTTTTTAAGGCTTTCTACAAGTTCTAAATCCCCGCTAACAAGCTCACCAAGCTCGTTTGGATCTTTTATTATAAGATCTATTCTGCTAATAGTATTAGGCTGATCTAGGAGTTTTTGGGCGGTGCTGATATCTACTAGAATTAAATTATCTAATTTATCGTCATCAATAATATCTAAGATTCGGATTTTTTTATAGGAGCTTTCATGCTGAAAAACAAGCTCTTGGTGCTTTTGGATATTAAGTTTTTTAGCTGTTTTACTAGAAATATATCCACAATTATCACATAGCAAAAAATCTTTTAGACTAGCTTGACTAAGTTCATCCAAGCCTTTATCACTAGTGGTTTTAAAGCCTTGGTAACTAAAAGGATCTAGCCCCAAGAGCTTAATTCTGACCCAATCGTTAGTCTTGATTAAAATATTTTTTTCGATTACTGGTGTAGCCTGATCGATTTGTTTTTCTTTTTTAATTTTGGTATAAATCTCTTGGCTTATATCGTTGCCGCTAGCGCTTAGATAGTGGGTGGTTTTACCAAAGCTCTGTTCTAGAGAGGTTTTGAAGGCTTTTTGGGAGCTTACGATACAAAGATCTATGGCTACTACTATGCTTACCCCCAGTAAAATTCCTATAAGAGCCAAAACTGTTTGTAAGTAATGTTTAGTGAAGTATCTACAGCTAGATTTTATTAGTATCATTAATTATTCTGCGTTTGAAACTATAATATTCTTATTATTGATTTCAAGTACTATATCTCCATTTTCGATTAAATCCGGATTATGAGTCGCCATGATTAATTGAACAGTGTTTAATTGGGTGGTGTTTAATTGGCATAATTCCCGCATGAGTTTATTGATTTTTTCGCTATTTGCTTTATCTAAATTACCCGTCGGCTCATCAGCTATAAGTACTTTAGGTTTATGTCCTAGTGCCCGCACCAGAGATATTCTTTGTTGTTCTCCGCCAGAAAGCATATCAGGAAAGCTTTTTAGGCGATGCTTGAGACCTACTCTATCGAGTAAATTTATTACATAATTTTTGTTTTCGCTTGTGTTTTTATGGTTTAGCTCGAGCGGTAATAATATATTATCCTCTACATTTAAGGTGGGGATTAGGTTATAGAACTGAAACACAAAGCCTAAATTCTCTTTTCTAAATAAAGTGTTTTGGTTTTGATTGTGATGTTTATCGAGAGTCGTACCTGCGATAATAACTTCACCAGAATCAGCTTGATCAATCCCACTAATTATATTTAGCAGAGTTGTTTTCCCTGAGCCGCTTGATCCCAAAATAATTATTGGAGCGTTAGTTTTTAAGTCTAGATTTATATTCTCAAAAATAAAAGTTTTTTGATCAGCTTCTGTGAATGATTTAGAAAGATTAATTAATTTAAGCATTTATAGAACCTCGATTTTTGCCTTGTATTGCTCTGCTTGACTTAATATGAGCTGTTTTTCGTTTTCATCCATCTTATTCCATACATTATAAATCATAGACATACGCTGGTTTTTGGCTAGTTTATCTCGATGTTTATCTAAAAAATTCCAATAAAAAGAATTAAAAGGGCAAGCATTAGTCCCATATTTTTTTTTGTGCTCATATGAGCAACCCTTACAATAATCGCTCATGTTATTGATGTAGTTAGCACTTGAGACATAGGGTTTAGTGGCTAGCCCACCTCCGTCTGCCCATTGGCTCATGCCACGAGTGTTTGTGATCTCTACCCATTCAAGAGCATCGATATAAATCCCTAAATACCACTTATCCACTTCATCAGGAGCGACTCCTGCTAGTAAAGCAAAATTACCAGTAACCATAAGCCTTTGGATATGATGAGCGTAAGCATTATCCAGCGATCCTTGGATACAGTGTTTTAGGCAGTTCATTTGAGTATTGCCTGTCCAAAAAAAATCGGGTAATTTATTTTTGTGCTCAAAAAAATTAGTGCTTGCAAATTCAGGCATGGTCACCCAATAATAAGAGCGCATATATTCTCGCCATCCTAATATTTGCCGGATGAAACCCTCTAGGGTAGAGAGTTTTACCTCATCAGTGTGCTTATTATAGTATTCTATCGCTGAATCGATAACAAAGCGCGGTTTGATAATTTTTGTATTGAGCGCAAATGATAATTTACTATGATAAACAAAATCATCTTTTATACTCATCGCATCTTGGTAAGTCCCAAAACCATGTAAGTGCTTCTCTAGAAAATATTTTAGAGCTTGTTTAGCCTGACTTAGGTTTATTGGCCAGTTAAGCTCATCTGCATTACAGTTACCGATAAATTCTATTTTTTGTTTTTTGATACTACTAAAAATCTCTTGTGCGTTATTTTTAAACATCAGGTGCTTAGTGGGTTTGAAATCAGCCGGAAGTTTATTACGGTTCTCAGCATCGTAATTCCATTTACCTCCAAGAGGTTTATTACTCTCCATGAGAATATTATGCTTTTTACGCATATGGCGGTAGAAGTTCTCCATTAAATAAGATTTTTTATTGCCATATAAGCTTTTAAGCTCAAATCTATCGGCCATGAAATGCTCTGACTGACAGACTTGTAGAGGTATATTTAGCTTTTTGATTATGTCTTTAAAATATTGATCCAGCCGATATTCATCAGGCTCTTGATACTCTATGAGTTTATACTCTTGATTATTTATAACGGTTTGTATGTTTTTAAAAAAATCTTGTAGATTGGATTTATCGTCGATCTTTATATAAATTACCTTGTGACCTTTTGCCGTGAGCTGACCAGCAAAGTCTCTCATTGCCATAAAAAAGGCTAGAATTTTTTGGATGTGATGGCTTGCGTAGTTAGTCTCTGAGCGGATTTCCATCATTAAATAACTAATTTTAGGGTCAACTTTTTTAAACCAAGAATGACTTAAATCAAGTTGATCCCCTAAAACTAATCGTAAGGTTGACATCTAATTATATTTTACTCAGAACATCGTAGTCAGCCAGAATTTCAGCTGCATGCTTATCTGGGCTAACATTAGGATATTCTTTTATGATTTTTGAGCCTGGTCCTATCAAGTAAGATACTCTACGGAAGAACATCCCATCAGCGTTATAGAGTTTAGCGGCGATATGCTCTTCATCACTTAATAATGTAAACGGTAGATGATATTTTGCAATGAATTTTTTGTGGCTATCAGCGTTATCAGCACTTATACCGAATACTTGAATATTGCGCTCTTTAAATCCATCATAATTATCTCTTATGGCGCAAGCTTCAATAGTACATCCAGGGGTATCATCCTTCGGATAAAAATAAATAAGAACATATTGATTAGAGTAGCTTGATAATTTGTGCTCTTTACCATCTTGATCTTTTAAAGTGAAATCAGGTGCTTGCTTACTTGCTTGCGGTGTTGCTGTATTTTCCATTTTTGCTCCTTTTTGTGCATTACATGAAATTATAAATGTCGATAAAATCAGTACTATAAATAAATTAAAATATCTCATGTCATTAATATACCTAAATAAGTATCTTTTAATGCTCCAGATATACACCAATAACTGCCAAATAAGCAGTGTTATTGCTCTAAGGTCTAAAAATTAGCCCAAAATCTATCATAAAATCTGGTGTTTGAGAGTTAAGTCCTTTTGTTGCCCAGGCAACAAAAGCAAGATCATCTGTAAATGCATAGGATGCACCTAGATCCACTCCTAAGGTCTCTAAAGCATCTGCACTAATTGCCCAAGAGCCAAAAATATGAGAAAAGTAATTTGTTCTTTCATTTGGGCTGTAATTAATATTTAGAGCGTAAGGTAGAGAGGCATTGGTTTTGACCTCGCTTAATTCTTTTTTGGTCGCAAAATCAAAACTAGTGTTAGCTGTTGAGCCAATTTTTTTAGACCATTGTTTATTAATAACTAATTTATAACTATGATCGAAGCCAGGATTCCTTAGGTCCTTCTCCCCGACCGGGATTTCAAAATCTGTAATCAATTCAAGAGATGGCAAGTATTTATGTTCATTATTAATTCTAATTTTCGTCCCAATGGACATATTGCTAAATCCAGCATCAGAATCTCTGATTATAAATCCCTGATTCAAAATCCTCAGCTCTAATTTATCTTGGATAAGTCCGTAACGAATTTTTGTGGAGCTTAGATCATATTGAAAATTTTTACTATGGTTAAAATTTCTTTGGTAGTCAAAAAACTGCTCTTCAATAACAATTCTATTTTTGGGACAAATACCCGGACCATCTGTAGCGCCGCCAAGCTCGAATTTTACGACATCAGCGCAAACGGGCGTTGCAAGGCTAAAACAGCAAAAAAATATTATTAAAAAAAGTTTGGCAATATAATTTTTCACTTGATAATTTTGCAATAAAAATCACTATGAGTCAATACTAGAGTGATTGCCCTTGAACCAATTGATATTTAGCTAAGGCTTTATAGTATTCACTAAGAGCCTTGATCATTTCAATATTTGCACTAACCCGGTCTCTTTGCCTTCTAATAACCACGAATAGCGTACTATCACCTTGTTCAAAAATAATTTTTTCAGCGTCTTCAAGCTCTTTTGACAACTTGAATTCATTAAAAGTCGCCAAATACCTATCATAAGCGGTATTGAGCTGAGAAGCGGCATCCTCAATCTCCATAAAAACATTTTGGAGCAGTTGTTTTTCTTGGATGTTGATTTGTTTGATTTTTAGATCAGCCTGTTGCATTTGCCCTTTAGCTGTTCGTACTCTAAGTGGCAAAAGTAAATTTAGCCCAAGCTCTGTGGTAGGTCCTATACTGTTATCACCGGCTTCATAGCCTTGATTCACATAGGCATCGAGGCGCGGTAGCATTTGATTTTTAGCAAGTTTTTTTTCAAGAGTAGAAATTTCGCGGCTAAGACCAAGTGCTTTAAATTCAGGACGGGACTTCAGTGAGGCGATTTTGGCAGATTGTATATCTTCAACCGAGATTTTGTAAGGTTGCTGGAAGGCTTGTGGTAACTGGTTTTCAGAAGGTATGCCCAGCGGAGTGCCCTCTGCGCCCCACAAAAACTTAGATAAGTTTATAGCTGAGTTTTGAAGTGCTCTAGTGGCTACATTTACTCGTCCGATTCTAGATTGAAGTTCGCGCTTAGCTTCAATTACTGCTATTAAGGGTAAATTACCAAGACTAGCTTGCGCTTCTACAAAACCTACTTGCTGGCTAACAAGATCTTGTAAATCTGTTTCGACATCCAGAATTTTTTTGGAGGCAAACCAGTCCCAATAAGCATTTGAAGCATTTTCTAGAATCTTGAGCTTGGTTCTAAATAAAATAAAATCTGCAATAACCTCATTTAACTTGGCGGACTTTTCTTTTACGTTAGCTGAGTTGTTTATAAAGTCTCTAATCAGGGGGATTTGGAGTTTTAAGTAGTACTCCCCCAGCTCACCAGTGGGCGAGAAGGGTGTCTTAACATCTCCTTGAGCGTATTTGGCTCCAATGCCGAATTTGGCTCCTTGTCGAGTCAGTATATCGAAGCTCGTGTCTGAGAAAAAAGCATTTTGCCCATCGCCAGGACTAGATGAGCTATTGTAACGGTTAAATGAATTTCTAGAACCGATCGATGGATCGAACTGACCTTGCGTCTCGAGACGTTTTGAGCTTGCTATTTGCTTTTCAAGCTCAGCTGTCAGAATATCGGGGTGATAATCTTTGACGTTGTTTATAAAGTCCTCAAAAATTATTTCCTGCTTATCATTTAACAAGGGTTGCTTACTTGCTTGAGTTACGCTTTGATTAAAATCCTTGGCTGATACGTTTATATCTTCCAGCTGATAAATCAAGGGACTAGAAGTCTCTGAGGATGCTGGTTTGATTGGTAAACAAGCAAGACCAAGAATTGAAAATGATAAAAAAAGATTTTTTTTCACTTAATTCCTTTTACTTTGTTTTTTGTCGGAGCTTCCATGATTGTAGGAGGGAAGCCATTTAGCACTCTCCATAGCTCATACCAAAGCGGAACTTCATCTAAAATTACCCAACCTATAGCTTTTGTACCTGGTCTTAGCACATCTGGAGTAGGCCAGGCTTTATCAAGTCCTTTATTGATGCGATTATAATCGGGCTTAATTAATAATCGATATTGATTTTTTTCATCTGAAACAGCCTCTATCACTACTATCTCACCAGCAAAAGTACCTATCGCAACAGAAGGCCATCCACTAAACTGTAAGCCAGGCCAGCCAGCTAATTGGATTCTAACTTGCCTACCTACAGATACTAGCGGAGCAAAATAATCTGAAATAAAAATTTCTATAGCTTGATCACTACTATCTGGAATAATTGTGGCTAGCTCGGTTCCGGCTTTAATTGTTTCGGCGGATCCAAATACTCTTAGTCGAGTTACCTGACCGTCAACAGGTGCATAAATAGTACGCTGTTCAATTCGGCTAGATAAATTGGCAATATCAATATCCATTTTATAGACCTTGCTATTGATTTCTGCTAGCTTCTCAAACGATTGTGCCAAGCGGGCTTCAGCTTCTTGAATCTTGAGAGATGTTTCAGCTGATACTTTACCCAGATCTAGCCTTGACATGTCCACTCCTCTTTTTGCGATATCTAATTCAGCTTGGCTAGCTTGAAGCTGGGAGCGTGTTTCGACAAGAGCCAACTCAGCAAGCTCGTAATCTCGCTTGGAATTCAAACCCTTCTCAAATAGTTGTTTGCGGCGCTCAAAATTTAGCTCTGCTGTTTTTAGGCTTTGCTGGGCGATAAGATACTTTTGCTCACTGGCTTTTAGGCGATCAGAGCTTTGATCTATAGAAAGACCAGCACTAGGAACGGCGACGTTTTGGACTTTTACAAGAGATGATATTTGTTGCTCAAGACTATTTATGAGTCTTTGAGTGGCATTGCGCTGTTCTAGTAGAGCGATTCTTTGGCTTGTCGTGCTAGGTAACTGGTTTTTATCTAGGTATTCAGGTCTCAATTCCTCAAGCTCAAGAAGTAAATCTCCGCGCTTGACCATGTCCCCTTCGTTTACGTACCACTTGGAGATTCTAGCGTCAATTTGAGAGTGAATAGTTTGGGGTCTTTGCATCGGTGAAAAAACAGTTACCTGACCTTCGCCAGTCACTGTCTGTCTCCAAGGCAAAAATAAACTCATAAAGAAAAATATCGCAACCCCAAAGCTCACATAAGCAAGCGATTTGAGCACGATAGGTGTTTTTAATTCTTCAAGTGATTTGTTCAAATCATCTCCTTTTGTTTAATTCTAGTAAGCTCAGGGAACAGTTTGCAGAACTGAGATTCGCTATTGCTAATTAAATCATTGAGAGGACCTTGCTCTCTTACAAGGCCTTTTTCGAGCAAGTAAATATAATCTGTTTTGGCGACCACTTCAGCATCGTGAGTGATATTGAGAATAGTCCAGGGCTGAGATTTTTCAAAAAGTTTATCGATAATTTTCAGTTTGGTCATTTCATCCATACCCCCAAAAGCCTCATCTAGAATCAAAAGTTGAGGGTTGTTTATGATTGATCGTGCTAATAATATTCTTTGTCTCTGCCCAAGAGAGATATTCCTCCCTTCACTCAGTAGTAGAGTCTGTAACCCGTTTGGGTACTGTTTTAGGTCGCGCTCAAGTTCGACTAAATCTATAACTCTTCTTAAATCATCTTCGCTTAAGTAAGATCTGCCAAGTAAAATGTTTTCTTCAACCGTCCCAGAAAAAATCTCATTAAAATCACTTACCAAAGCAATATTTTTCCTAAGGTCATTAAGCATAAGACTTGTAATGGGACTGCCATTAAACATTATGCTTCCCTCATGCGTCTCATAAAGACCAGTAATTAAGTGAGCTAATGTGGTTTTGCCAGCTCCGCTTACTCCTACCAAACTCGTTCTAGATCCGTGTTCCAGGTGTAGATTTAGCTTATTAAAAATTTTTCTTTCAGGTGTATAACCAAATACAATATCTTCGCAAGTGATCTCGGCGCCTTGCCCATCAAGCTTAGCTTTTATGCCGTTGGTGCGCTCGGTATCAAGTAAGTTTATGTAATTAACTTTATCTAAGGCTGTTAGCAAGTCATACCAGCTTTCAAGTTTTTGAATAATTTTATCGAGCGCCGAGAGAATCATAATTATAATAAGCTCAGAAGCCACTAGCTGACCAAGACTCAGCTGACCGTTTATAACTAGCCAGCCACCGATCGATAGTACTCCTGCTGTGCCAAGCGCTTGAATTATATAGCTCGCCGAAAACTGCCTTAGGAGCACTCTAAAATGTGCTTTTCGTCTATTTAAGTAATCAAGGTTTTTACTATCAGTAACTGCTTCAGAATAACCAGGAAAACCATTCATCTTGAAGCTAATTTGACATCTAGCCAGCTCTTCAAGCCAGTGAGCAATTTTATATTTTGTACTCGACTCTTCAATACTTGTCTCAAGACCTTTATAACCGAGCATGGCAATTGCAACTATAGAGACTAGCATCAAGCTATCAAACACCATTAAAATAGGACTATAAAAAGCCATTAGAATAATACCTACGAGTATCTGTAAAACAGCCGCGGGGACTTCAAGTAAAATCAAATTGAGATTTTTTTGGAGGGTAACTGTATCAAAAAATCTATTAATAAGTTCTGGCGCGTAAATTTTCCCAAAATGCTTTAGGTGCACTTGAGGAATAGTACGAGCCATGCCTAGAGCAATTTTTACAAAAATTTTTCTTTGGATAATTTCTCCTATATAGATCTGTAACAGTTTTAGAATACCTAAAAAAAACAAACCAATCATAACAACAGATGAAATAATAACCAGTGGCTGAATTAAAACCCCAGCGGCGATCGTGTTAACCAAGATTTGAGCGCCAAGGGGAATAGCAAGATATAGAATGCTTATAATGACTGCATAAACCAAAAACACAAACAGATTTTCTTTTTCTTCTGTGAAAATCTGAACCAGTCTCAATATGGGCTCGACCTTTTTAGAGAAGTGGGAATTAGGATTTTGATTATTCATCGCTAGCTTCATTATATTGTAGAAGTTAAAGATTTACTCCAAAGCTAGTTTGAATCCAAAAAAACAAGCCAAAATTGAAAAGCAGACAGAAGCCATTACATAAATAAGGGCAGTTAAGGTTTTTCCAGAGTGCAAATAATTAACAGCTTCAAGACTAAAGCTACTAAAGGTAGTTAAGCCCCCAAGAATCCCAGTGTTTACAAGTGGCCCCAGATCAGATTTAGTTAGGCCAAATTTTGTAGTAAAAAATCCAATCAAAAAAGACCCTAAAATGTTTACAAATAATATCGGGAAGGGAAGATAAACAGTCGCCAAATAGCGCATAAGACCGCCAAAAGCGGAACCGAGCATAATTTTTAGAAAAATGGGCATAATAGTATTTTAAGGTATTTTTTAAATAAAATGCTAAAATTCATGCAATTGCTTTTGGATTAACCAAGGCCAAGAAACATAATGACACTAATCACATCTGCCCCTCATCAAGATGTTCTGGCTTTGATAATTCAAGTCTGTGTTTTACTTCTTTTTGCTAAATTGTTTGGTGAGCTTGCTCAAAGATTAAATCAACCTGCAGTTATAGGGGAAATTTTGGCTGGTATTGTTTTGGGTCCTTCTTTTTTAGGTAAGATTTTGCCTTTTTTTTATGGTACGGTAATACCTGCTAATCCCACTCAATGTCATCTGATCGAAATTATAAGTTTGATTGGTGCAGTGCTTTTGCTTTTGGTGACAGGGTTTGAGACTGATCTAAATTTTATCTCTAGGCACGGCAAGACAGCGCTCTTGGTTTCTTGGGGCGGAATTATTCTGCCGCTGGTGACAGGCTTTTATCTCGGTCAATATTTACCAGATTTTTTACTCGCTAATCCCGCTCAGCGAGATGTTTTTGCGCTCTTTATTGCAACAGCTATGTCGATATCGGCTATTCCTGTGATAGCAAAAGTTTTAATCGACATGAAGCTTATCCGAAGAAATATAGGTCAGATTACTATAGCTTCAGGAATGATGGATGATACCATCGGCTGGATCCTACTATCCATAGTGCTTGGGATGGTTAGTAATGGTGGCTTCTCTTGGATGAATTTATTTGGTTCTGTTTCAAAAGTATTTTTGTTTATTTTACTAAGTTTTACTGTGGGCTTTTTTTTCGTGAAAAAAGCTCTTTCTTTTGTGCAGGATAAATTTAGTGACAATGATAAGGTTTTGTCTTTTGTGATGATTTTGACTTTTGCTTGGGGCGCTTTGGCGCAGGCTTTGCATCTAGAAGTCGTATTTGGTGCTTTTGCGATGGGGATTATGTTTGGGCAGATGCAAAAATTTCCTCATCACACGATTGAAACGATAAAAAGTTTTGCAATGGGAGTTTTTGCTCCGATATTTTTTGCCTTAGTGGGTTTAAAAGTAGATATAGGGGCTCTGTTAGAGCCGCGCCTAGCTCTCATATCGTTTATTGTGATTGTTTTAGCTAGCTTCGGTAAGATATTTGGGGTCTATATGGTGAGTAGGTGGGTACTCAAGCATGATCGTTGGACGGCGTTAAGCTATGGAGCCGCTCTTAATGCCCGTGGTGGAATGGGTATTATAGTGGCCTCAATTGGTCTTTCTGCGGGCATCCTTAGCCGTGAGATGTTTTCGATTATTGTTTTGATGGCGGTAGTAACATCGATAATGGCTCCTTTGATTTTGAGATATACGCTTGTGCACCTTAAGTTTGATGAAGATGAGCATCATAGGCTAAAAGAAGAAGAACTAAAAGATATGAGCCTTGTGAAAAATATTTATAAGGTTTTGATTCCAGTTCGATTCCAAGTTCAAAAAGATTATGTTTTTATGCTCACTCAAGCTGTAAAATTTTATATTCTAGAAAAAATATCAGCCAAAAACCCACTTTCTATAACCCTTCTAAGCGTGGTTCCAAAAGATCAAAAAGACGAAGCAAAAAAAATGCTTGATGTTTTGGGTAAAAATTTTAATACTAAAGAGCTAGTAAAAAAAGTTATTGAATCTGATGATGTCGCTAATCAAGTGCTAAACGAAGCCCAAAAAGATTACGATATGCTAATGCTTGGCACGGTAAACTCGGATAAAAATTCTGACTCTTTATTCTCGCCGGTTACCGATAACCTTGTAAGGCTCTCTCCAAGCCCGATTACGGCTGTTGTCTATGCAAAAGATATTCAAGAGAACTGGAAGCCAAAAAATATTTTAGTTCCGATAAATGGATCCGTTGCTTCGCGCAATGCCGCGGAGTTTGCTTATTTTTTGGCGTCTCATGAAGATCAAGTGACGATCTTGAATATAATTTCTCGCGATCGTAATTACTGGGGGCATTTTATTTATAACAAGACTTATAACGTGCAATCAGTGATCGCTCACTCCCTTGTAGATGAGCTTGTAGATCTAGGTAAGTTTTATAAAGTCTCAGCAAAAGGCAAAGTCAGAATCGCTAATGATCTAGAATCTGAAATCGTGACTATCACTAATAGTGAGGATATAGATCTAATTGTCTTGGGGACAAGTATTAAGCCTGCTTCTGAAAGGTTGTTTTTGGGGCCTACCGTTGAGCGCATTATTAAAAATGCTCATTGCCCGGTTGTGATTTTAAATACTTACTAGAGTTGTTACAAAATCGTTTACAGTGGATCCTTAATATCTTTGTTAGGCGGAATCCGCCTCAAAACTTCGTTTTTTAGCGAATCCTTAAATATCAATAACTATATTGGTTAAGATCCAGTGATTAAGACTATCTTCATCGTTGATAACGTGCTGGAGCATATAACCAAGCTCTAGAGCGAGGTTGTTATTGACTCTATACCCACCGCCAATAAAATATCTATTCTGCGCGAAGCCCGCTGGCACACCTCTATTATCGTTATAATTTACAAACGCTTCATCCCAAGTAATAAAAGTAAATTTTTCGTTTTTGACCAGGGGCATGTCTCTGTCTAGTCTGAGCATATATCTCAATGTCGGTACATCTTCATCGTGCGGAATAAAATTATGCTCTTGGCGCAAACGATGCATGATTCTATTGCCAGCAAGCTCATGGTTTACCATAACCTGCCCCCAGACAGCGTTTTCATGAGTAAAAGGCTCGTTAAAAATAGCAAACCAATCATAACCTACCCATAGAGAAGTGTGCTTATTAAGGCGGTAGGCAAGTCCAGTTCTAGTAAAAAATAGCGCAAGATCACTCATGTTATCGTTGACTCGGGTATTTATTAGCTCTTGAATAAAAAACTTTTCTCCAAGCGGTAGATTAATAGTAGTAAAATTCCACTCTCCAAAATCATTTTTAACCGCGGAAGCCCGCTCTGGAAGCCAGCTCTGGACGAGCAAAATCAAAGCTAAGCTGATAAAAACTTTTTTCATGTTTTACTAATTTAGGATAAGAGATTTTTTTTCTAGTTCAAGTAGAATTTTGGGTACGCTATCAGGGTTAAGCGAGATCGAGTCGATGCCGCAATTAATAAGGAATTCAGCGAATTCGATTTTGTCGCTAGGCGCTTGCCCGCAGATCCCTACTTGGGTTCCATGCTTATGGGCTTGCGTGATGAGCGTTCGAATTGAAGCGAGCACCGCTGGGTCAGTCTCGTCGAAGAATTCAGCAAGCTTGTCAGAGTCACGATCCACGCCTAAAGTCAGCTGGGTAAGATCGTTTGAGCCGATAGAGAACCCATCAAAAAGTTTAGCAAATTCATCTGCCAAAATTATATTAGAAGGGATTTCTGCCATCATATAGACTTGTAGTCCATCTCTGCCGCGATCTAGACCAAACTCATCGAGTAGAGCCAGAACTTTTTGGGCTTCGCTAATAGTTCTACAAAAAGGGATCATCACTGCGATATTTTTGAAGCCTAAAATATCTCTAGCGTATTTTATCGCTTGGCACTCTAGCTTAAAACCATCAATATACTCAGGGCTATAATAGCGTGACGCTCCTCTGAAACCCAACATAGGATTGTTTTCCTTAGGTTCAAAAAACTCGCCGCCAATGAGCCTAGCGTACTCATTACTCTTAAAATCGCTAAATCTAATTATTGCAGGGTTAGGGTAGGAAGTCCCTGCGATCTTAGCGATGCCTTGACCGAGCTTATCTATAAAATAATCTTTTTTGTCTACGTAGCGCTCAGTGAGCTCTTCGATGGTTTTTCGGGCTTTGCGATCTAAAACTTTTTCGAATTTAACTAGTGCCATTGGATGAATCTTAATTATGTTGTTGATAATAAATTCAATTCGCGCCAAACCCACTCCCTCACTAGGAAGCTTCCACCACTTGAAACATGTGTCAGGGTCAGCAAGATTGAGCATAATTTTAACTTTTGGTTTTTTTAGCTTATCTAAATTTATTTCTTCAATTTTAAAAGGCAGAATTCCCTCGTAAACAAATCCAGATGAACCCTCAGCGCAGCTAAGAGTGATTTTTTGTCCGTCTTTTATTGTTTCGGTCGCTGAGCCAGTGCCGACAATAACAGGTAAGCCAAGTTCTCTACTTACTATTGCCGCGTGCGAAGTACGCCCGCCGCTATTGGTGATAATGCCGCTTGCTTTTTTCATAATTGGAACCCAGTCAGGATCAGTGATTTGGGTTACTAGAATGGAGCCTTCTTTAAATTTAGCGATATCGTCAGCACTATTAATTATCTGTGCTTGCCCTACTGCGATTTTTGAGCCGATGGCAAGACCTTGAGCTAGGATAGTTGATTTTTTACTAAGTGTGAAATTTTCTAGTGTAGTTGAAATTTTACGAGCTTGGACAGTCTCAGGGCGCGCCTGCACAATAAAAAGCTCACCGCTAATGCCATCTTTTGCCCACTCAATATCCATGGGAGTTTTATAATGCTCTTCGATTTTTTGAGCCCAGCGAGCGAGCGTGAGAATCTCATCATCGCTTAAGACTTGTTTTTTTTGCTCTTCAGGAGTGGTCTTGAGATTAATTACACTAACGTTTGATGAACCTGTGTTATAAATCATTTTGATTTCTTTTTTACCGATATTTTTACTGACTATAGGTTTAAATTCTTCTTGATGAACGATAGGCTTAAAGACAAGATACTCATCGGGATTGACTTTGCCTTGTACTATGTTCTCACCCAAGCCCCAGCTAGCATTTATGGTAATGATATTGCGGAATCCAGTTTCGGTATCCAGAGTAAAAATCACACCAGAGCTGGCTTGATCAGACCTAATCATAGACTGGAACCCAACAGATATAGCGATCGGATCATCAAGTAAGTTTTTGTTGGCTCGGTAGCTAAGCGCGCGCGCCGTAAACAAAGATGCGTAGCATTTTTTACAGGTGTGAAGAATATTCTCTTCTCCGCTGATGTTCAAAAAAGTCTCTAACTGACCAGCAAAGCTAGCCGTAGGCAGATCTTCAGCGGTGGCACTACTTCTAATAGCGATACTATTAGGGTTTTGGGCGGTCAGCTCGCGGTATTTTTCTTTTATTGATTCGGCAAGAGGCTCAGGAAGCTGAGCAGATAAAATCATTTCGCTGATTACTTTACTTGCCTCTTGTGCGTTAAGCTTAGAATTTTTGAAATCAAAGACAATAGAATTAATTTTTTCAGTTATCTGATTATGCTCCAAAAAATCCCAAAAAGCTTCAGCGCTTGTGGCAAAACCGTTAGGTACTTTTATAGATTGAGAGCTAAGGTGCTGGTACATTTCACCCAGAGAGGCGTTTTTACCTCCGACCCGAGCTACATCTTTTATCGAAATCTCAGAGAACCAGAGCGTGTAAGAATCTTGCATTAAATAATAATTATAGCACTTAGCCTGTTGTAAAATTATACTTCACTATGAAAACCAAAATCAGCTTATTTAGCGCCTTGCCTCATGATATAGAGTCATTTAGCTGGGCTAATAAAAATCCTAATCTGGAATTTAATTTTATTCCAGAGAGGCTTGGGCTTAATAGTTTAGAACTTATAAAAGATTCGACTATAGTTTGCGTATTCGTTAATGACTTGCTTGATAGAACAGTTTTATTGGGCTTGCAAAAAAAAGGTATCAAGCTAATTCTAATGCGCTGTGCTGGATACAATAATCTGGATCTGGATTCAGCAAAAGAGCTGGGAATCAGTGTTTTAAGAGTGCCTGCTTACTCTCCTAATTCTGTTGCGGAGCATGCAGTCGCTATGATGATGTGCCTAAACCGGAAGCTACACACCGCTCACAAACGCACTCAAGATGGGAATTTTAGTATTAATGACCTGATGGGCTTTGATATGGTAAATAAAACTGCTGGAATCATTGGCACTGGACGTATTGGCTTAATTACAGCTCAAATCCTGAGAGGATTTGGCATGCAGGTGCTTGCTTATGATCCTTACGCTCAAGAAAAATTAGATTTTATAAGTTATCTTAGTCTTGATGAGGTCTTGGAGCAGTCGGATATTGTCAGTCTCCATTGTCCGCTTAATCAATCTACCAAGTATTTAATTAACTCAGCTACTCTTGCTAAGATGAAGCCCGGAGCAATGCTGATTAATACTAGTCGAGGCGGAGTAGTAGAGACTCAAGCTGTGGTATCTGCCCTAAAATCCGCTCAGCTAGCAAGTTTTGGGATGGATGTCTATGAAAAAGAAGATAAATATTTTCATTATGATCACTCCGCTAATATTCTGGCTGATGATGATCTGAATCTTCTCAAGACTTTCCCAAATGTCCTGATAACCAGTCACCAAGCGTTTTTTACTCATGAGGCTATTAGTAATATCGCTCAAATCAGCATTAATAATATAAATTATTTTCTGGAGAATAAATCTCCTGATCCAGCTGTAGTGCTAAATTGGACTAGCTAACTGCGGCGGTTTGTTTTTTCCACTCGTCATTAGCAGGTGAATTTTGCGGGTCTAAGCAACCTGCTCCTTCTCTATTTTCTGGTGGTTTATTTGAAGAGCCTCCGCCTGCAGAACCTGCAGACTGATTGGTTTTCTTGTCATCCACAGAATCTCCTTTATGAGATCTATAGCCAGTAAATTCTGTTCCAACACCTTTAGTTTGAGCTTGAGTGACTCTTTGTTCTTGTTTTGATGAAGGTATTACGATTCTATCGGTTTCGGACTTCTTTGAATGATAAGAAGTTCCATCGTTAGACCATCTATCATGTCCGCTAATAGTTCCATCAGCCCCAAAGGTAAATTGCCTAGTAACATCATCTGTGTTTAGTGAACTCCCAGAAGTTTTTGCATAGCCCTCTGTACTATCAACAATTACCTCAGAATTGGCCTTCTCGTTTCCATCGGTTTTTGTGTGAACATCTTTTGCTAATTGTTTACTAAGAACTCCTGCTTGACAACCAACGACAGTCATTCTTACTGTCTCAACTTTGCCAGCATTTGCTATATCAGCAATATTTGTGCTAATATCGTTTGCATCTGCCGCATCAAGAGTTTGATGATCTCCTTTGGCTGTTTTATCTAAAAGCATCCCTTTTTCATTGGCGTGACCATATATAGAGATATCTAAGCCAGTGATTTGGATTTTATTAGCCCCGATCAACTCTTTTATATCTTTTGTTTCTAGTAACAGTTTTAATTGTCCTTGAGCTTTTTTGAGTCCATCCTCGCCGCTTGCAACTAGTTGCAGATCATTTACGCGATCTTTGCTTAAACCACTACTAAGACTTAATAAAGTGCCAAAAGCTCCGTCTGCCCCGCGCACAGAATCATCATATGCTCTAGTTGCATCCGTATTAGTCTTGGCTGTCGCTATTATTGATAAATTAAGTTTAAGAGGGTTTTCTGACGATGCCCCTTGTGCAGCTTGTAAAATTTCATTAGCTAGTTGACTATTTCCTCCAGAACCAGTAGTTTCTAATCTTCTTGATAACTCAGCTCCAGCTGCGTAAGCACTGCCCGCGAATTGGGATAATTGTTGTGGATCAAATCCAAGTTTACTAAGCTGACTATCTGAATCTTGTTTATTGAAAGTAAATCTTAAAGCTGATTCAGAATAAGATTTATTATTTACTTCTAATGCTTTTTTATGTATCTCCTCAGGTGTCTTTAAATCACTTAAACTTGGATCGACCCTTAATTTTTGGTCTGCATAAAGCTGTTCTTTAATAGGATTAGGTAGAGCTCCTAAACTCTTAGCATCAACAGTAATATTTCCTTCTTGCCCACGCTTCCCAAAAGTCCCAGCAAGCAAGCTTAATGTATGAGCATCATTTTTCAATGGAAAATCAGTAGGAAGAGCTTGTTGAACTTGACTTAGTAAGGTGTCGATGCTATCAGCCCTTTTTTTTGCATCAGCGTTTAGGTTTAAAAATCCTAGCATGGTTCCAGCTGTCTCATGACCATCTCCGCTTAGTTTAGATTTGCCGTAGCTAATATCTGCAAGTCCGTGATTATTTATCACATTTTCGCCCATTTTTAGTTCATTTTTAGAGCTGTCATATTTAAATTTCTGAGCATCCTTTTCTTTTCCAATAGTAACTTCTTCTCCCTCTAGCAGTTTTTGAAACTGATCTGCAGTGAATTTAAATGATTTATCTCCCTGTTTTAAAGTAAAACTACCATCTGTCTGCTTTTCAAAGGGAGAGCCATTTTTTAAATTCATTTCAAGTTTTTTAGTATCGTAAAGTTTGACTGTAGAGGATTGAAATAACTCTCCTCCGGTATGCACTATTGTCCCAGCTTTGATCTTTCCTTCAATTTCTTTTTTTGCTTCTTGAATCTGAGATGCAGTTAACGCTTGGGTATCCTTTTCAATTGCTGAAATTTCTTCATCAGATAGATCACCGACAGAATTTCTTAATCCTAAAGGTATATCTTTTTCTGAGGTATCTCTATTGCCAGACATACCAAATTCTTTAAGAAGTTTTGCTAGACTTAAGTTTTCATTAGATCCTGGAATTGTTGTTTTTTCTGCAGAGATATCAGCTCGTACATAAGAAGCTCCAATAGAAAATGGACTAGCCTTAGCCGCGTTTTCAGCTACTGTCGCCGCCGCTGTTCCCAACGCATTTGCCGTGGCTAACAATGCAGGACCTAAATTATTAGGATTGGTTACTCTTTGTATTGCATTTGTAATTGAGTTCATGATTTTAATAATCTCCGTCGTATTTATATAAGAAGCATATTTTTGTTAAGACCAGGTAAAATTCTTGTAGTGGATTATAAATTACCTAATAAATTTTTTAAAAATCCTTATGTACAATCCATGTACGCTAGATTTTTTCGGCGTACAAATAAGCTTAATTACCAGCGTTATGTCTTAGATAGTCCTGACGGAGATAAGGTAGATGTGGATTTTTCGCAAGTCCAGTCTTCTGAGCTGGCGATTCTTTGTCATGGACTTGAGAGCTACTCAAGTCAAACCCACGTAAAAGGTGTGGTCTCGGCTCTTAATGATGCTGGTTTTGATGTGGCAGTCTTGAATTATAGAAGCGCTACCCCGATGACTAAGCATTTTCAAGTGGAGATGGGCGAGACTGAGGATTTGGACTTGGTGCTAAAGTTTATTAATCAAAACTTCAAATACAAAAGCCTTTATCTTGTGGGTTATAGCTCGGGCGCTAATTATGTGCTTAAGTATGTCGGGGAGCAGAATTCCAGCATAAATCCTATAATCAAAAAAGCCTGCGTAATTTCACCGTCTGCTCATTTGAAAAGTACCGTAGCTAAGATTCAGTCTCCGGTGAATTGGTGGTGCTTATTGGGTTTTATATATTTTTTGTTTCGTAGTATTACTCAATCTGGTGAGTATGTCTTCAAGAACCCGACTTGGATCGATTACTTTAAGGTGAGGAATTTTTATGATTTTTACGATCGTTTTTTAAAAGAGCATTACTTGGTAGATTTTGATAGTTTTTTGGATTCAGCTAGTTCTGTAAGAGTAATAAAAGATGTTTTACTTAAGACTTGCGTGATAGTCTCCCATGATGATCCTTTTCTTGATATGGACTTTTTTCCGTTTGAAGAAATAAAGGCTAATCCTAATATAAGGCTCTTGGATACTGAGTTTGGCGGGCATGTAGGTTTTGTTGATTTTGGTCATAAATATTTTTGGTCAGAGAGGTGTTTGGTTGAATTTTTCCAAGATTAGTATTATTGCAGTTATAATAGGTTTATTGGGGTGCTCTTCTATGCAATCAAAAAAAAATTACTCGATAGCCATTTTTGCTGGTGGATGTTTCTGGTGTATGGAGCCGGCTTTTGCTGGTGAAGATGGAGTAATCTCAGTCAAACCCGGTTATACTGATGGAAATACTCTAAATCCCAGCTACGAAGAAGTCTGCTCAGGGACTACTGGTCATACAGAAGCTGTCCAGATAGAATTTGATCCAGAAAAAATTAGTTATATGCGTCTGCTAGAGATATTTTGGCAAAATATTGATCCGACTGATACTGGCGGGCAGTTTGCTGATCGGGGCTTGCAGTACCGTACGGGAATCTATTACAGTGATGAATCCCAAAAATCTCAAGCCGAACTCTCTAGGCAACAGCTTGAAAATTCCAAAAAATTTACTAAGCCTATAGTTGTTGAAATTAAGCCAGCAAGCACCTTTTATCCTGCTGAGGCTTATCATCATGCCTATTATAAAAAAAACAAATTTCATTATGAAGCTTATAAGCAAGGATCTGGTAGAGCTAAGTTCATAGAGTTAAACTGGAAAAATAAAAATCATTTGGAGCTATCTTCTTCTAATGATCTTAAATCTCGCTTGACTCCTTTGCAGTATAAAGTTACTCAAGAATGTGGCACTGAGCCGCCTTTCCAGAATGAATACTGGAATAATAAAAAGCCAGGCATTTACGTCGATGTGGTTACGGGTATTCCTCTATTTAGTTCGCTTGATAAGTTTGATTCAGGCACGGGCTGGCCTTCTTTTATGAAGCCAATTGATGTCGATAACATAAAAACTAAGGATGATTTTTCGCATTTCATGCGCAGAACAGAAGTTAGCTCCCGAGATGGAAGTCACTTGGGACATGTGTTTGATGATGGTCCAGGACCTGATCATAAGCGTTATTGCATAAACTCTGCTAGCTTGAGATTTATTCCTCTTGAGGATCTTGAACAGCAAGGTTATTCTCGGTTTAAAAAACTTTTTGAGTAATTTCGACTCCGTTACTAGTGCCGATATGTGTTAGTCTAGTGTCGCTATCAGCAATAATATCTACAACTTCTTGGTAGGTTTTAATCCCCGCTGAAGCTTTGATCCCGATGGAGTAAGGTTTTATTGAATATTTTTCTTCGTAGATTTTTAGATATTTGGCTATTGTTGCTATTAGAGAATTATTTGCGCCGTGACTCCAAGAGCCTTTTTGTAGATCTGGGCCATTTATAAAACCTGTAGAGTTTTTATAGCTCAAAAATAGTTTTTGACTTAAGTCAAAAACTCTAGAATACGCTTGGCACAAGGCTTCTATGCTGATTTTAAGATAGAAATCTTCTTCTTGTCCTTCGTTTTGGGCTTTTTTGATTAGTAGTTCTGATGAAAAAATTGGCTTAAGTTTTAGGGTTAATCCTGAATGATTCTTAGTAAAATCCATAGCTTGAATAATATAGGAGCTAATTTCTTCGCTGAGTTTTTCTTGTAGATCTTGCTTATCGCCAGAAATATCCAATACCGGATCTAGTTCGATATGAGTTTGATTAGCGCTAATTAAGTATCTAAGAGCGTTTTGCGCTTGCTCCAGCTTGGTGGTGGTCGGGACGCTTAAGATATCCAGGATTTTTTCTAGGCTTAAAAGCTCAATATTAAGAGGCTCTTGAGGGAAGCCCATCACAAAAGAGATTTTTGGGATTTTCTGCCCGACTGATTCAGACCAGCCAAAAAAATCTTTTAGCCACTCGGGTCTTATGCAGATGGAATTGAAGCCTAGATCCAGAGCTTCTTTAGCAAGTTTAAGAAGAATATCTTGCTTGAAATCCTCAAGTTTAAGAGCGGTATGATCAATAAAATGATTTATATTTTTGGAATTGTGTGTTATTACTGACATAAGCTTTATTGTAGCTTGGCAGTAGCGACGATGCTAAATATCGAGAAGCTTTATAGCTGTTATTATTTTAGACGTGCTAGTGAGATCGCTAATGATCATAATTCTATCAGTAGTTTGGATGAAACCGAGCTTGGCTCAGCTAGATTCTGATCTGGCTTATTGGAGTTTTGTTACCCTAAATAAAAACTTTGATTCTGGCTTAAGAGTCCAGCTTATCACCAGCCAAAGATTTGCTGATCAGCTGAGTGATTTTAATACTAATCTTCTGCGGTCTGCTCTTGGTCACAATTTGCCAGCTCGCTTAAAAAACTTTTCTGTTTGGCAGGGCTATGATTGGTTTAGTTTTTATAGTGATAACATCACTCATGAGCATCGTATTTGGCAGCAAGTTCTTCATCAAAAACAAATCAAAAAACTTACCTTGATTAATCGAACTCGCCTAGAGGAGAGGATTTTAGAGGGGCAAGGTGAGATAGTGCGCTTGAGGCATCTCATGCGAGCTGATTACCGCATTAAGAAAAAATTACGCTTAATAAGCGGAGCTGAGGTTTTTGTGAATCTTAATTCTAATCAAGTAATAGATGAGGTAATTGATCAAAACCGCTTATTAACAGGTTTTGGCTATGATTTTAATTCAAATATAGCTTTGGATTTAATCTATATGCTTCAGCATAATAATAGGGATGATGATGCGCTTAATCATACCTTAGTAAGTAATTTGATTTTGAATTTTTAGTTAGTTGGCTGTTCTTCATTTGGCTTGGATTCCTCAAGAAGAGTTTGCTTATTATCAAATCCGCCAGAATGGCAGGCCGTAAAAGCGTTGTAAGAATGTTTGAAAGGAGATTCTCCTTCTTTGCCCGGCTCAAGAGCACCAGCTATATCGCCGATAATATCTTTTTCGTGATAGAGTCCGCCACCTTGCATGGCAAGAGCGGAATTAGCATCAGCGCCTTTGGTGCCGCCAGTTTGCAATCCATGAGATATAACGTGAGTAGCCAATACGCTTTCTTTTCCTTCTGCTTTATCTGTGATAGCTTTATCTCTTGCGGCTAATAAAGCTTGTTCAAATTCTTTTTCGCTATAAACGACTTTGACATCAAGTCCTAATGCTGAGTAGGCTTGTTTGAGATTAGCCTCATCTTTTGCCATCATAGTTTCAACACCATCATTTGAGCCTCTGAGTATAATAGCTGTACCATTCGCTTTTTTTGATGAAGAAATTTCAGCCTTACTCATATTCTCTGTATTGTACGCTACAGATGTTTGAGCTCCTCTTAAATTAGCTCCATCTAAGCCTTTTATGACATCTTGTAAGCTTTTACCCTCTAAAATGCCTCTAGAGAATTCGTGAGTAAAATATTCACCAGTAAGACTATTGGCGTTTGATACCTCTGATGATGATGATGAATTAACGATGGTCATCATATTTGAAATCTTTTTGTTCTCTTCTTGAGTATGCTTGCTAGCGTCATATAGAGGGTCTGATTGACCATCATTAGGGATACCTTTAAAACCCTGGTTTTGTCCAGTTAAGCCGTTCTCAACTAGATTTAAATTATTGTTGGAAATATTTTTGCTCCATAAACTTATTGGATCTACTGGATCTAGATTATTTTTTTTGTTTGAAATCTGAGATATAGAGTCTGGTTGGTCTCTATATTTTTCTGCATTAAGAATACTATAAAATAGTCGATTTAAATCATTTCGTTCTTGATTAGTGGTGCGTTCTGCTACTTGTGAGTAATTACTATTGTTAGTAATTAATTGAATACTTGGTTTAAATGGACTAATCGTAGAATTACTATTGCTCATTTGTAATTTTAAAAAATAATACTGCTATATTTTATTTCTAACAAAAATAAAATAAGAATTGATTATGATAAGCTAATTTTTTTAAATATAATATCGCAAAGGGCTAATAAATTTAAAAAGACAAATTATTGGTCCTAAAAAACTGAAAAGCTTTCACCACAGCCACAAGTATTTGTGGCATTAGGATTTTTAAAAACAAAACCCTTGCCCATTAGTCCATCATCAAAATCGACAATCATGCCTTTTAGATATATTGCACTTTTGGGATCTACAAAAACTTTTACTTGAGTAGTTTCCTGACCAGGTTCAGTTTTAAAATAGATTTGTTCAAGATCTTTTGGTTGCTTGGAATCAAAACTCAGCAAATAGCTCAAGCCAGAACAACCTCCACCCTTAATAGCCAATCTCAAGCCAAAATCATTAGAATTTGTTTCAGATTCTTTTGATGCTAATCTGTAAATTTGATTAATGGCCGAACTTGTTAATTCTACGATTTGAATAGTATTTTCAGGCATTTATTTTAATTATACCACAATTTTCAATTTTTTTACACGTAATCTTATCTGAAGATCTCTTGAGTCAATTGTATATATGTGGTATATTTTTTATGCTCAAGCTCTTTGAATTACTTAAAGTTTTGATTGCTAGCTTTTAGCAATTTTTTTGTGATTTCTTTGAGTTCCTATGTTGCTATCTGCCTTGGCAGATGCGATGAGCAAAATCACGCGCCCGTAGCTCAGCTGGCTCGTGAGTGCGTTAAGCACGAACGAAACAAAAAAAGACATCTGCCTTGGCAGATGCGATGGGCAAAATCACGCGCCCGTAGCTCAGCTGGATAGAGCATCTGCCTTCTAAGCAGAGGGTCACAAGTTCGAATCTTGTCGGGCGTGCCATTCCCCCATCTATACGGGGTCGTAGATAGACATTCGACAAACTTCAGATATTGCCCATCGTTCTAAGAAGTTCTCAACTAAGCAACAATACCTAAATTTTTCTTTTTGGATAATTTAGTTGGATCTGTGGGGCTAGCCTGATCAGGGGTCGCATCATTCAAAATTTGTGATCCTGATTTACCGTCAATATCAATATACGCAAGCCTCCTAAGTAAGGATTCATGCTCGGCTTCTGATTTGATTGATCCATTATTTTTTTTGTTCTTGATATCGTTAACGACTTCTTCCTTTAAGTTTTTTAAAGCTGGCACTTGCTTGTCCCTAAATCTTTCGCCCAGGGATTTTACAATCTCTACTTGTTCCTGACTGTCACGTTTTTTTAGTTCGCTAGTGAGCCAAGCAAGCTTTTCATGAGGTTTTAATTGATTAGGAGCCTGAGTTCCTAATTTAGATTCAAGTGCTTTTACAAATCCTTCTAGTTTTTTTTCTTCTTGATCAACTCCGCTGATGAGATCTTCTTTAAGCTGAGTGATTTTGCAGATCTTTTCTTGTACATAATCTTCATTGACACATTTGGAG
>JBEAYS010000179.1:0-3193 GCA_041170505.1 Cyanobacteriota bacterium | reverse complement strand
GCCAACTACAACTACTCTTTGACCTTTTTTACCATAAGTCCTTTGGAGAGCGACTGCAATATTAATGGGGCCTGGTTTGTCATTATTCTTATCAAAAGTTGATTTTTGATTCGCTTTTGATTGTGAAGACTCCAACCAACCATTTGGAGAAACCTCGATAAGTTTACTAACTTCCCATCCATTATCTAACGTGCCTTTAGCGCTTACTTCATGAGCGTTCGAAAAGAGCGTTCTTAGCATAAAGTTTTTAGTGATTGCATGTACGCCATAAGAGGATGCGAAGGATACATTTTCATCAGCACCTTCAACTTTTGCTGTTGGATCTACTACATGTTCATTTGAAACAGTAAGTCCAAGATATGAAGCTACCTCTTCCAAGCCATGAAAGTTATTATCATCAAGAAGCCAAAGTAAATTCCCACCAGATTCTAGGAATTTTTTAATTTTTTTAGCTTCCACAGCTGAAATATTTTTTTGTGGGCTAGCAATTACTAGCATTGAACCATTTAAGGGCACTTCTGATTCAACAGTAAGGTTTGGATTGGCAAATTTAAAGCCCTTGGATTCCAATTGCTTACCGAATTCGCCTACGTCATTATTTTTAAGTCCAATTAAATTTCTTTCGCCGTGACCATCTAAATACATAACAGCTTGCTGATTGGTTCTAGATAAACGCATAAAAAGATTGGTCATCTCCTGCTCAGCAAAAGGAGGATTGATGTGCTCTGATCTTTTTTGATACTCAACTACAACTTCACCATCTACCTTAATTCCCATTTCTTGCGCTAATTTTGGTTCTTCTATAGGGCTGATAAATTTAATATTGATATCAGGCTTAGTTCTTTGATACCTGGCCATGAAATTAATAATGCCCTGTCTAAACGTATCTCCATTATTAACATCATCTTTAGATGCAAACACAGTTAGTGAAATTGGTCCTTTCATTTGTTTAAGGACATTGATGCTTCCAGTGGTGAGCGTATTTCGATTGGCTTGTGTAATATCTTTTGAATATTTATATTGATTTGCAAGAAAACCTAAAAGAAATACTAAAACAATAAATAGAACAACAAAAAAACTATTCTGAATGAGAATTTGTAATCTTAATTTCGAATTAATTTTCATAAATATTTATCCACGAAGCCTGTCCGCATCTAGACGTCTAATCGTTAATGTTAAAAATGTAGATATAAATAAAAAGAAATACATTAAATCTGAGCTATCAATAAGGCCTCTTGAAAAGCTTTGAAAATGCTTCATAAGTGATAAGTAAGAGAACCAATGATTAGGATCGCTTGCAAAAAAACGTTCCATAATCATTAATGCAAAAAGAGAAATAAAACTTAATATTGCAGCAATAATAGGTTGTTGAGTTAAGCTTGAAAAATAAATACCGAGCGCTGAAAAACTCGCTACAAGCAACCAAAGGCCTATCGAGTTAGCAATGAGATAACCAAAATCTATATCTGCCCAAATATTAAGTGTTGTGAGCATAAGAAAAATATAAAAAACAAGAATACTTAAAAAAACAATTAAGCCTACAAATTTTCCCAGAACTATTTCGGTAAGTGAAATGGGTGCGCTGAATAAAAATGGTAAAGTTTGACTTCGTCTTTCTTCGCTAATAAGTCGCATTGTAAGAAGAGGAACTGCGAAAAGCATAATAAAAGAAGCAATACTATAAACTGTTTGCCCTACAAATATAGTGACGCCCACACGCTCAGCAGGCCTAATCGCACCTGACATTACCTCAAAGTAATTGTTAACACCCGTAAGGTAATAACTTCCAAATGCCATCATAAGAAGCGCGAGAATAATCCATCCCATCGGGGACGCGAACAAACTTTTAAGTTCTTTTCTTGCAATATTTAAAATCATTTTTGGTTACCACTCATATGTGTTTAATTTTTTTGTTTCTTTTCAGTTAGTTGTACAAAAACATCTTCAAGGCTTGTTTGATCAGGAGCAATTTGATAAAGCCCCCAACGATTTTTCACTGACAGCTTCACGATAGCTTCTGATGGTGATTGTTTGTTTTTAAAATGTATGCGATACATATCTGCCTCAACTTTTTCAACCTTAGTCACACCTTCAATATCTTTCAGCGCTGACAAAGGAGGTGCTTTTGAAAACCCTGCTAAAAGTTTATTTCCTTGTCGATGTTGTTTTAATTCGTCAATAGAGCCATGAAATACTAAATTACCTTTATCAATAATCTGCACACGATCACAAACCATCTCAACTTCAGGAAGAATGTGTGTGGACAAAATAACGCTATGCTTTTGACCTATTTCCCGAATAAGAGATCTAATTTCTCTAATTTGAATCGGGTCAAGACCTACTGTTGGCTCGTCTAGAATAACAACTAATGGATTATGAATAATAGCTTGAGCAATGGCTACACGCTGCTGATATCCGTTCGATAAGTTTTCAATTAATCGCTTGCTCATGTGACTTAAACCGCATTTTTCTTTTGCAATATCTACAGCTTTTTTAATTTGCTTACTAGGCACCTTGTGAAGACGAGCAGCAATAGTTAAAAACTCGTCAACCGTAAGTTCTTTATATAAAGGTCGCATTTCAGGCAAATAGCCAATCAATGCTTTTGCTTCTTTAGGGTTTTCGATCATGTCGATACCACAAATTTTTACCGTACCAATCGAAGGAGCCAAATTACCCGTGAGCATACGCATGGTAGTAGATTTACCAGCGCCATTTGGGCCCAAAAAGCCTAAAACTTCGCCCTTTTCTAGATGAAAACTTACATTTTTAACAGCCTCACGGCCACCAAAAAGACGTGTCAGCTCAATAGCTTCTAGGGTTAAATTCGACATAGATGTTTTTTGAATTTTTATTGAAAAAATGAATCATAGATTATACATATTAAAAATATTGTTTTGGTTTATTAACCGTCGCATGATTGTTATCGGACTAATAATAAGTCAAATTAGTTTAAACTATTGTAGAAATCAAATCTCAGGGAACTTTATGCATCTGCTTCGAATATTTTCACTTTTTACCCTTCTATCCTTTGGCGCGCTTGCTATTGCTAAACCTGATCCATCTAGCTCTCTTGACAATTATACCAATCCCGATCTTGTTTTTAAGCTCTTACTGGCTGAAATTGCCTCTCAGCGTGGCGAACTTAATCTTGCTAGCGAACTTTTTTTAGATTTAGCAAAGCAAACAGATA
>JBEAYS010000178.1:0-4206 GCA_041170505.1 Cyanobacteriota bacterium | reverse complement strand
GCACTATAATTATAGGTTTTGAGCCAGCCCACGAGGAAAGCTCTTGGTGAGCGCTAGAGAGTGGAATGCGCGCGTCTCTAATCTCGATAATAATATCTATCGCTTTGATTTTTTCTTTTAGTTCTCTTTCGGCTTTGGCTATGTGACCAGGGTACCAAGAGAATTTATTGTGATATTTTTCTGGCACGACTAATCTTTTAGCTAGCTAAGACTTGGGGATTAAGGATATCAGCGAGCTCTTGGCTTGAAGAAATATTTTTGGTTGGGAATCTACGATCTTGTTTTTTGATTAGTCCCGCCAAAACCTTACCTGGACCGATTTCCCAGACTTCTTGGACTTCATCTATTTTACTTAGTAAAAATTTAACTGTCTCAGTCCATCTCACCGAGCCGCACATCTGTTTTTTTAGGTTTTCTTTTATGCTGAGAGCGTCTGTAACTGGCTGGGCGACTGTGTTTTGGATAATAGGAATACTTGGATTATTAAAAACACATTTATCAATTAGATTAGCAAATTCATCGCTAGCCCCTTGCATGAGAGGCGAATGGAAAGCACCACCGACATTAAGTGGGATAACTCGAATTTTTAGGTTTTGAGAATTAGAAAAATCTGTAACTAGAGTATTGAAGTTTTCGACTCCAGTTTTTGTACCAGTGATTACGATTTGGTCTGGGGCGTTAAAATTAGCGACCGAAACACCTTCTTGCCCTTGGAGTAATTGATTTAATTGAGTTTCATCACAGCCCACTATCGCTGACATCGCTCCTGATGGTGCGTTTTCCATAAGCTGAGCTCTTTTACAGACTAAAAGCAGAGCATCTTCTAGACTGAGCACATCTGCCATATAAAGTGCAGAAAACTCTCCTAGGCTGTGTCCAGCCACGAAGCTGGGAGCCAGCAGTTTTCCGTTTTTGATTTCTTGTTTTAGCTTGGAAGCTAGAGCGATACTCAAGCTTAGTATCGCTGGTTGAGTGTAAATAGTCTTAGTCAATAGCTCCTCAGGACCTTGGAAGCTAATCTGGGAGATTGATTTAATCTCAAGCTCGCTATTTTTATGAAATTCACTAAAGATCTCGTCGGCTTTTTTATAAATACTGCTAATGTCATTATCAAGCTCGCTAGATTCTTTGCCCATACCTATAAATTGAGCACCTTGTCCTGGAAATACGTACGCTGTTTTAATCATAACGATTATGATTTTAGCATATTTTTACTAGAATCTCTAAATCGTGAAAACAGCACTGGATCTACATCTTGGTAATGTTTCCAGTCTTTTATTTCAAGCTCGATCGATAGTTCATCTAAATAAAATTTTTCTTTTGGGGTAAAAGCTATGCTTAAGTCATCTATATCACCGCGCCCAAAATCATCAAGAAATTCTTGCGCGCGATTCCAGATTAGAGCTTCATAGATTTTAGGATTATTCGGCTCTTGTAAAAATATTTTTAGATGTTTTTGTTCTTTACCAAGAGTGCGAGTGGATTTGATCTTAAGCGGTCCTGCCACAAAAAGCGCTGATGGGTTGTCGACTCCGTAGGGAGCAAGCTTGGCGATTCGATTGAGGAAATTAGAGCTAAGCTCTTGAAGGCGAATTGCTGAGTCGATTTTAAGGATTTTGGAGATATCTTTTTTTGAGAGTAACTGCAAGAAGTGCTCTCTGATTATTTTTTGGAATTCTAGGACTCTAGAGCTGGATACACTAAAACCTGCCGCCATTTTATGTCCCCCATACTTCAAAAAAATATTATGCTTAAGCTGGATATTTTTCATCTCTTCGTAAATATCTAAGTCAGGGACATCAATGCATCTCACCGAGCCTTTGGCTATATCTCCTTCTATCGCCATAATAAAAACTGGTAAATAAAAACGGTCGAGTAATCTGCTCGCTACAATGCCGATCACACCGTGGTTCCAATCGGGGCTAGCTAGCGCAAGGACATTGTCTTTTAGATGCTCAGATTCGATCATCTGGAGTGCAGATTCAAAAATCTCTGCGCAGAGTACTTGCCGTTCTTGGTTGTCAGAATTCAGCTCATCAGCTAGTTCTACAGCTTGGGTTTCATCTTCGGTGATCATCAGCTGAACAGCTCGATTGGCATCAGCAAGTCTGCCCGCGGCATTAATTCTCGGAGCCAACCCAAAACCTATATGTTCGGCATTGGGATTGGTTTCGACGCCAGAGATATTCAAAAGTTTTTTGAGTCCGGTTTTTTCAGTTTTGGCAAGTATCTTGAGACCCTCGACTACTAAGTAGCGATTCTCAGCTCGCAAGGGAGCCAGATCAGCGATCATGCCCAGAGCGACTAGATCCAGGAGCGAGTGGCTGAGTGCTTTTGCTAGATTTTTGTCATTAAGATTATGCTCTAGTAGCAGTTGAGCTAGTTTATAAGCGACTCCAACACCCGGCAAGTAATGTAGCGGATGAGTCTCAGGCAGGACTTTGGGGTTACAATTAGCGACGCTTGGAGGCTTGATTTCAGGGATAGAATGATGATCTGTTACTATCACATCCAGTCCGATAAAATTAGCGTACTCAATCTCTTGAAAATTAGAAATCCCGCAATCGCAGGTAATGAGTAGGTTTGCTGAAAAATTTTCTTTTAGTTTTAAGATAGCGTTTTTATTAAGCCCATAGCCTTCATGGTGCCTGCTGGGGATATAATAATCTACTTGTTTGCCAAGCATACTAAAAGCTCTATAAAGAAGAGCTGTTGAACTTGTTCCGTCGACATCGTAATCACCGTAAATTACAATTTTGTCTTGGCGTAAAATCGCAAGGTTAATACGATCAATAGCTTTTTGCATATCGGGAATTTCAAGCGCGCTAGTTTCGTTAATTTTTTCTAGCTCCAAAAAATAACGAGCAAGATCAGTCGTTTTAATGTTTCTATTAACAAGTAAACGAGCTACTAAACTGTCATCTTGACAGAGTTTTAAAAGCTCAGGATTAATAGGTTCTTGACTTGCTAGCTTCCAAGTTCTCACTGTTTTAATAATAATAACATTAGACTGAATGACTTCGTGTCTAGTCTATTTTAAAGGTATAATTATTATAGCTTTTAAAAAGGAAAGTAAGGTGTAAATCCCACGCTGTCCCGCAGCCGTAAAGCCGGAATGCTTTTTAAAACATAGAAAATCTTAGCGAAAGACTAAGTGATGACAATAAAAACAGCCGATATTTGGCGGCTATATTTGTTTGGATCTTCTAAGCCTCCCCAAAAAGAAGAACCTTTTCAGATACAGCGCTACTACTCTAAATCCGAGCTCGATGAACTTGAGCTTGATTCTGATTCTATACACGCTTCACAAAAACCCCAAAAAAATATTTTAAATTATTTAAATACTGACTGGGATACTGGTCGTGGATCTTTGAGAAATTCAGAAATTGGTTTATTTGATGCTTTTTTTTCAAGCTTAGGTAATGGAATTTCTGCTCTATGTCCTGATTACCTTAAAATCGCTCTTAGCATAAAAGTTGTTTTAACTTCATTACTTATGGATAATAAGTTTGATTTTATGAAGCATAAAATATCAATAAATAATTTTGCAGGCAGATTAATCAGATCACCATTGCATATTTTTGATTCTTTTTTTGCTGTAACTGGACAAACACTTTCTAAGATGCCTTTCTTTACGCCCTTAGGTTTCTTAATTAGCGGTTTTGGTTTATTCAACTCTTTTAAAAACAAAAACAATAATATTTTTTCTACTGAAATTCATTACGATAATTTTATTGGAACCATTCTAAGAACTACAATTCATCAGTTTAGTTCTTCTATTACGAATAATATTAATAATTGTCTCAAAAAAAATTTTTTATTAAATATTATTCTTGCAAGTCTCTCAGTAATTGGAATTAAATTAATACCTGAAGATTTTAAAAACCATAAAATTAATTGGAAATCTCTTGATGGTTTGCTTGCTCAAAATCTTTTTCATGCAAACGATGCAATTTTTGCAAGTTTAGGTACTAATATTTTTAAGCGTATAGGTGATTCATGGATTGGTCTTGCCTCAATCTTTACCAGTGGCTTGGGATTATCTCTATTACCAGGATTTATAGAATCAGATAAATTAAATAAGTTCTTAAATTCCGAATTAATTTTTACAAGAGTTGATAGTAAGCTTCTTCGTGCTGTTACTCATTCCTTGGATTCACTAATTTTTAATTTAGGTACCAAGGTAGGTCAGTCTAGAGTTGGCAC
>JBEAYS010000177.1:0-10485 GCA_041170505.1 Cyanobacteriota bacterium | reverse complement strand
AGCTTGGCCAATTGACTGTAATTTTTAAAAATACCCTTAAAACCAAAGGTCCACTCGAAGAGTGGACCAATAGTGTCTTAAAGAACTTGAGAGACAAATTCCGCCTTGTTGCGCGTAAAACCAGAGGGAACTGGACTTTTGACTTCTACGAGAGCTTGCAGGCCCTAAACAAAGAAGGTATTAAGCGTAACCTTTAATCTGAAAATCAGATAAGGCGAGTAGATGTCACGGAGTTGAAGGCTCTTCTGCAGCTTTAAACGAATTTTCAGCGGCATCAGCAAACTCTAGTACTTCCCCTAGTCCCTTGAGTTTGTTCTCGTACTTGCTAATCAAGTTATCGAGTTCCTTTCTCGTTCGATATAAAGTACCTAATTCTTTAGCATACTTTTTGAACTCATCTACGATGTTTTCCATTTATGATTCTCCATACGTCAGTGTCTTGGAGCTCATATCACACAGATAATAATATTCATCGGCTATTTCAAAGCGTTTCTTGAGTGAAATATAAGGTCCAAGGTCTCTCATTAATTACATTTTATAATATTAAGTACCATTTAGACAATAAGAATTGGTTTAGAATATCCAAAAATACACCATTTGTATTAGGCTAAGGGAGCCCAACTCCATCAAATGACCTAGATTTTTATAAACTAAAAACTGATTTTGATTGAGCTTCGCTTGACGCAAGATTTTTAGGTCTATATTTTTCTATGTCAGCAGGAGTCGCTATTTGATCATAGCCGCAACCTTTAGTATCCGAGCAAACCAGCTTATCACCACGCTTTAGACTTTTATACATCATGACCTTATTACATTTAGGGCAGTGGAGATTAATTGGTGGATACCAAAAAACAGTATCGCACTTAGTTTCAGACCAAGTGTTACAACCATAAAATATTTTATTGAAGCGAGATTTTTTTTCAACGATATCACCATGACAGCCTTCACGAGTGCATTTGACGCCTACTTTCTTTTGGATAGGTGAGGTGTAAGCACAATTTTCAGTCGTGCAAGCCAGGTAATCACCGTATCTACCATAGCGAATAACGAGTGAATGCTGATTACATTTTGGACAATCTTCTTCATAGTAAGGCCTATCTTCTGGAGCAGGAGTGCCTTCTTTAGTGAGATTCACAATAGTCTTACAATCTGGATAATTAGAACAACCAAGAAAAGGTCCATGCCTACTACTTTTTAGATTCATGGGCGAGCCGCAAGTTGGGCAATCATAACCAGATGAAATGGCGACATTATCAATTTCGTCAGATGCTTTTTTTACTACATCAATGAAACCTGGTTCTAGATCTGTTTCTGGGCTTTCGGCACTTTCTTTTTTCTTACCTCTGGCTGGTTTGATCTTTTCTTTTTTCTTCCAGTCTTTGCCCAAATAAAATTCTTTTAGCATGACGGTCCAGTCTCTACCTTCTTCCGCGATAGCATCTAGCTCAGCTTCCATCTGGGAAGTAAAATCGACATTTATATATTGCCCAAAATGATCTACAAGTAGACGATTGACTTGAATCCCTAGTTTAGTCGGTCTGAGGGCGTTCCCGCCTTCTACTTTTTCTACGTACTTACGATCTTGAATAGTATTAATAGTTGGAGCGTAAGTAGATGGTCTACCAATGCCTAATTCCTCTAAGGCTTTAACCAAGCTTGCCTCATTGAATCGAGGCGGACCTTCAGTGAAATGCTGACTAGGAAGGGATTTGATAAGATCAATCAAATCATCTTTTTTGATGTTATCTGGAAATTTAGAATCATCATCACTGTCCTCTAAATCCTCACCCACTTCTTTATCCTTACCATAAACAATAGAATAACCAGGGAAAGTTTTTTTGCTATGACTTGCTCTGAATAATAAATCTTTTGAGTCTGATGCAATTTCAAGAGTGGTGATTTCGAGTTTTGCTGGAGTCATTTGAGAAGCTAGAAACCTCTGCCAGATTAGCTTGTACAGCTTGTATTGTTCATCTGACAAATAAGATTTTATAGATTCAGGTGTTTTATCGACATAAGTAGGTCTAATAGCCTCGTGAGCATCTTGCTCATTTTGCTTTTTGGTTTTGCCGTAGTTGTTTGGGGTATCTGGGTAAAAATCTGCACCAAATTTTTTTATGATATATTCTTTTGCCTCAGCTTGCGCTTCTGGAGCGATTCTTAGGCTGTCGGTTCTCATGTAAGTAATAAGACCCACTTGATCACTGGCTCCCAACTTCACACCTTCGTACAATGATTGTGCCACTTGCATAGTACGCTTCACACTAAAACCCAGAGCATTACTCGCGGCACGCTGTAAAGTAGATGTCTTAAAAGGAGGCTGAGGTTTTTTAGAGCTTGGCTTAGTTGCTAGACTGCTTACTGATAATTTAGAACTTTTAATGCGATTAATTATTTGATCCACTTCAGCTTTAGAACCAATCACCATAGTCTTTTGAGGGTCATTATCTTTTAGAGGTGATACTATACGCTTAGAATCAACTTGCACTAGATTAACACCAAAAGCAGAAGGTTTGTTAGGACACTCTACTTCAGCTTTTATAGACCAATATTCTTCTGGTATAAACTTGAGAATTTCTTCTTCGCGCTCACAAATCAAACGTACAGCGATCGATTGCACTCTACCAGCGCTTCTACCACCAATCTTACGCCAGAGAATAGGACTAATTTTATACCCTACTAATCTATCTAAAATTCTTCTAGCTTGCTGAGCATCAACAAGTGATTGATTTATTTTACGAGGGTTTTTAACAGCGTTTTTAACAGCATCAGGAGTGATCTGATTAAACGCTATTCTAGTAAGCTCGGCTTTTTTGGAACCTAAGATTTGACTTAAGTGCCATGCGATCGCCTCTCCTTCACGATCAGGATCGCTTGCTAGATAAACAATTTCAGCTTGCTTGGCGCAATCTTTTAACTCGTCTACGACTTTTTGTTTACCTGCCATTATTTCGTAGCTCGGCTCAAAATCGTGTTTCACGTCTATTCCTAAGCCCTTAGCGGGGAGATCTCGTATGTGTCCGATACTAGACTTGACCAAAAAATCCTTACCTAGTATCTTTGTAAGGGTCTTAGATTTGGCTGGCGACTCAACTATTACTAGATATTTAAAATCTTTTTCAGTAGTTTTTTTGTTGGCCATAACTATTGGTTTACCACAGCTACAGCAAAACTGCAAAAGAAAAAACAAAAAATGGATTTTCTTTTATAATTGAATTCTTATAAATATGTATAAAAATTGTGCTTTTTACCAGGAAAACTTAGGTAGCATATCCCAATTTTTTTCATCAAAAACTGCATAAATACTCAATTTCTTGTTTCTTAAATAGCACTATACAAATTGCCTCTGCTTGGGCTATTATTAATACATATTTACTGGTCGGTAGCGAAAATGGAACTTATTATAAACATATATTATTTATTTTTTTGGGCCAAAAATTTGGCCACAATAAAATTAAAAAGCTGAGGCTAAGGTCATCACAATAGATACTACTATCTCCAATATTCATCAAGAAAAGGGCTCACGTGGAGTTAAGAGTCCTAAATCTAGACTTCCTGCTGAAAAGGATACGAAGGTTTTAATTCCAGCTAAACCAGAAGCTTTAAGAGCTCTTAGCTTAGAAGGTGATTATCAAGATCTTATTGGTAATAATAATAAAATAGTCGGAAATATTCAAAAAGGAACAAATTTTATAAATGAACTTTTTGGAGATTCATCTACAGCTCTTGGCAAAATTTTTGGATCATTTGGTTCACTAGGCTCAAAAGCGGTTGATAACCTCGCCAGCAAGCCCATGCTTACAACCAGCGTGGCTGGCTTAGGGAGTATTTATACTGGAGTTAGATCTCTAAAAAATTTAGTAAAAACAGTAGGCTCATTTTCAGATCCCAAAAGTGATCCTGTATCTTGGTTAGTATATGGTCTTCAAAGTTTACTAGAAGGTGGTCTAGCATTAGGTTTAGCTGCTCCTTTTCTGAACATAAAAAATCCTTTTGCAAAAATCATTAACGGTAAAGAAGTAGTCCAATTAAAAACTATTGCTGGTGCGGCTTTAGCTCCAATACTTTTATCAATCTTTATTGGAATGGCCAAAAATAATTCTGTTGTGAATCGTATACCTTTAATTGGTAACCCTCTAAAAGAAATTTCAACATCTATAGCTGAAGGATTGAGAAGAATAAGCACTAATACAGGCGATCAAAACGGTGCAGGACAAGCTCAGCCACAATTGCCTAATCTAGGCGGATAAAAGCTTATCTAAACATTGATTGATGATTTGCGGAGAAGCTTTGCCTTGAGTCTTTTTCATAATTTGACCTACAAAAAAACCTTTGATTTTTTCATTACCGGACTTGAATTGGGCCACTTGATTAGGATTAGCATCAAGCACTTCTTTTACAATAGCCTCAATTGCTGAAGTATCAGTGATTTGAGCTAAGCCCTTATCCTGGACTTGGATGCGCGCGGAAACTCCCTGGGTGATTAAATCGATAATAATGTCGTTTTTAGCGATGTTATCAGAAATAGTACCATCTTCAATCAAGCTAATCATTTCAGCAAGCAGCTCCGGAGTTAACTTGGTCTGAGCAAGAGTAAGATTGTTTTCATTTAGATAAGCTGAAACCTGCCCATTAAGCCAGTTTACAGCTTTTACAGGATTTGCACCCTTAGATAAAACTGCTTCAAAGAATAATGCTGTTGCAAGATCATCAGTGATGATTTCAGCAGAATCAACATTAATCCCAAACTCAGCTACATATCTGTTTTTCTTTTGCTGAGGGAGCTCTGGAAGAGTCTGATTAATATTATTCACTTGCTCCTGAGTAAGTACGAGAGGAAGTAAATCCGGATCAGGGAAATAACGATAATCATGAGCATCTTCTTTGGATCTCATAGAGTGGGTTTTACCGGTGTGCTCATCAAACAAGCGAGTCTCCTGGACTACAGTGCCGCCTTGATCAAGAATTTCTGATTGGCGCTTATATTCGTAATCTATTGCTCGAGAAATTGAACGGAAGCTATTAACGTTTTTGATTTCAGCACGGGTTCCAAATGGCTCTCCAAGCTTGTTTAAAGAGATATTAACATCACATCTTAAAGAACCTTCTTGCATATTACCGTCGCATACATCTAAATAAAGAAGAACTTTTCGTAACTCTTTTACATAGAGTACCGCCTCTTCAGCAGATCTAATGTCAGGCTCAGAAACTATCTCTATAAGGGGCGTTGAAGCTCTATTAAGATCTACCAACGAATAATCAGATCCATGCAAACGCTCAGCTCCAGCATGAACTAATTTACCTGCATCTTCTTCCATGTGAATTCTAAGGATTCTCACATCTTTTGAGCCGATATTAAGCATGCCGTTATTACAAAGTGGTTTATCAAATTGCGAAATCTGATAGCCTTTTGGTAGATCCGGATAAAAATATTGCTTACGATCAAACTTGGAATTAAGATCTATTTGACAACCAAGAGCCAAACCTGCTTTTATTGCATAGTCCACCGCTTGTTTATTAAGCACTGGTAATACCCCTGGATAGCCCAAGCAAACAGGACAAGTATTGGCATTAGGCTCCTTACCGAATTGAGTGGAGCAAGCACAAAACAATTTAGATTTGGTTTTTAATTGGGCGTGCACTTCAAGACCTATTACTATTTGGTATTTTTGCTGAGTTATAGTAGTCATAATCTCTTATTTTATCAAAGGATTCATTGTTTAGGCTATTATATTTATAATGCTTGGAATCTATATTACTGCTGGCTACCCCGATCTTCAGACCACTATTAAGGCTCTTGAAATTCTTGATAAATCAGGCGTAGATCTTATAGAATTAGGCGTGCCTTTTTCTGACCCTATGGCAGACGGTCCTGTAATTCAGCAAGCCAGTCACACAGCTCTTCTTAACGGCACTAATCTTGATTTAATTTTCAAGGCAGTAAAGCAAGCCCGAGAGACCACTAATCCTAGTCATAGTAAAAAAGGATTAAACAATTTGATTCTCTTTAGTTATTTCAATCCCTTGTATATTTATGGATTTGATAAATTAATTGAAAATTGCAAAAAAAATCAAATCGCTGGAGTATTAATCCCTGACTTGCCTTTAGAGGAAGCGGAGTCTCTGTGTGAAAAATTCAAGTCGGCTAATCTAGACTTGATTTTACTCGCCTCCATCACCAGCACCGCAGAGAGACTAGAAAAAATATCTAAGCTATCTAACCCGTGGATTTACTTAGTAAGCCGTACTGGCGTTACTGGAAGCAGTGCTGATATTAAAAACCTACAAGCTAATCAAGATACTGATAGCGATTTAAGAGTAAAAGAGATTATCAAAAAACTAAAATCACAATCTAATAAGCCTATTGCTCTTGGCTTTGGAATTGATTCACCCCAAAAAGCTCAATCCGCGATTGATAACGGAGCGGATATCGCTATAATCGGCTCAAAAGCCGTAAAAGTCCTTGCTGATGAGGGTTTGGAAGGGTTTGAAGGGTTTCTCAAGCACTTACGGGCACCATTAAGTGTACTCTAATACCAGCTCTACTCTCACTTACTATGTTTTCTATGGTTAGCTTGCCTTTTAGACTCTCTTCTGCGATGGTTCTTACTATTTCCCAGCCAAGACCCGTACTCTGACGATAATCAAAACCCTCCTTGAAGCCTCCTCCATCATCCTCAAAATAAAGATGTATATCTTGATTTTCTTGATATAACCTAATTTTGATGCGGCTTAGAGTGCCCGAAGTATGTTCCAAAGTATTAGTAATGATTTCATTTAAAACCAAGGCTAAATTAGTAGCTTCTTCACTCGCTATAAATACTTTTTTGGGGCAATCAAAATCTACGACTAATTCATCAGCTCCAAACGAGGTCAGCAACCCCTTTAGCAGTTTTTGGACTAAAAAACCAAAATCTATATTTTCTATATCGTTGGAGCGAGAAAGATACTCATGAACAAGAGCGATACTATTGGTGCGATTTATCGCCTCATCAAAAGCCTCCTCTAGCTCTGGGTTTCGGCGTTTTTGAAGACGCAACAATGAAATAATCGTTTGTAAATTATTTTTGACTCGATGATGGATTTCTTTTAGAAGAGTATCCTTCATCTTTACTTCTGAGTTATCTTTTATAAGAACCACAGACATTTCAGGATTTAAGACCACATGCCTCAAGACAATAGTTCTCTGCCTCAGAGAAATTTCTTCTATTAAAGATATCGACTGTAAGCTATTTGAACCCTTAGACCTGCGAGTAAAGTTTGCAAAAATATCATCTATTGGCCTACCTACTAGTTGGTAGGCATGTTCAGCAATCTCAGATAAAAGATGTACCGCAAGTGGATTAGCGAAGAAAATATTTTTTTGTTTTATTGAATCTTGGAGGGTTATTTCTTGAATGATCAAAGCTCCTTCACCAAAAGCAATACTAGGAAAGCTTGTACCATCTTTAATTTTTTGCTCAAGTGCTCTAATCAGATTATCAGCCATAAAATCCCAATGGCGGCCTAAAATGTTTCTAGTGACATAAACATCTCGTTCAAAAGCTATTACTGCAACAGGGTTAGGATCATTTTCTTCAAGCCCAATTGGGAAGGCAAACTCCTGGATTCTTCTATTATTGATTACAAGTCCGTATTGCCCTACGACCCTTTTACCAAGGCTAAAAGCCTTATCAACTGGCACATCTTTGTGAGGTTTAAGTTTTTCGCCACGAGCATATTTAACAGCTCTTGGAGCTAAATAAAGAGAGTCTTGATTCGGATGAAAATAATTGTGGATATAAATTCCATCTTTACGCTTAACAAATAAACGTATATCTGCTTGTAAAAGTTCTGAAACAAACTGTAAATTCTCATCTAATGATTTGATAACTGTTTCTTGATCAATAATCATCGGTGGTTGCATTATAATTACTTTACAAGTCTCACAAATTTTCTTTTACCAACTTGCAAAACCTTTTGCTGACCAGGCTCTAGAAGAATTTCCTGAAGAGGGTCTGCGAGTTTTTCGCCATCTAGCTTTACACCTCCGCCAGCAATTAATCTTTTGGCTTCACCTTTTGAATCACATAAATTAGCAAGAACCATCAGATCAGCTAATTTATTTTCAGCAGAAATTACGTAATCTACTAAATCATCTGGGATTTGATTTTGTTTAAATTGATTAACAAATTGCTCGCTTGCCTTGATAGCACTATCTTTATCATGATATATCTCTACCAAACGTTGTGCCAGAGTGGCTTTTAGGTCCCTAGGGTTAAACTCAGCAGGATGAGCAAGCTTATACTTCACTTCTTGAACTTGCTCAGAGCTCACTCTTGCTGCTAAGATATAATAATCCAAAATCAACTCATCTGGGATACTCATAGTCTTACCGTAAATTTCGTTTGGATCTTCAGAGATACCGATATAATTACCATACGACTTAGACATTTTCTTCACGCCGTCCAAACCCACTAACAGAGGCATAGTCATGCAGAGCTGAGGCTTTTGGTCATAGGCTCTTTGGAGATCCCTACCTACCATTAAATTAAATAATTGATCTGTACCGCCAAGCTCGATATCAGATTTTACTTCGACACTATCATATCCTTGCAAAATAGGATAAAAAATCTCATGCATAAATAATGGCTGACCGGCTGAAATCCTTTTGCCAAAAGCATCTTTTGAAATCATTTGATTGACTGTGACCCTGGATGCTAACTTTATAATATCTGTAAGAGAAAAAGAATTAAACCAATCAGCATTATTCACGACTTCAGCTTTTGAAATATCTATTACCTTGGCAACCTGCTCAATATATGTCCTAGCGTGGTTTTGAACATCATCAGCACTCAAAGGTGGTCTTGCTTCGTTTCGTCCAGATGGATCCCCTACTTGAGCGGTATAACCCCCAATAATAATTACTGGCAAGTGTCCCATCTCTTGGAATTGGCGCAATTTTTGAATACATACCATATGCCCGATATGTAAGTCCGAGCTTGTGGGATCGATTCCAAGCTTAACTCTTAATTGTCGTTTTTCTTTAGCGGCTTCTGTCAAAAGCTGTTCAAGGGCATTTCTACCATCTGGTTGAATATCGACAACCCCTTGCAGTAATAAGTCCAAATCGGCTTGAAAAGCTGAGTTAGTGTTAGGTTTTGGTAAATTCATAAATTAAATAATATCAAGAACTTTTGATGATTTGATCTTAAGACTAAGCTCTTGCTTAAAATCAAAAACTGAAGGGCTTTCTCCCGACTCCACTTCTGGCAATTGAGCTGAACTCTTATCACCCAACTCAATAATGTGCTTGATTTGAGCTTTTGTGGACTCATCTGATGATGCTTGCAGGAAGGTATCCCAATACTGACGGGCTTTTGCTTTGTCCCCTAAATCCCAGTAAACAAGACCGAGCACGTAATAAGTTTGAAGAAATTTAGGATTTAGAGCTAAAACCTTCTCATAGTGAACCTTTGCTGTTTGCAAATCTTTTGCTCCCTGCAATAAAAGTCCATAGTTATAATTAGCAAGTACATCATCAGGATAATGTTTGAGGGTCTCGCGGTACATTCCCAAAGCCTCTTCATTAAAACCCAGAGATTTAAAATTATTAGCGGCACCCAATAGGGCATTTAAATTCTTAGGATCTTTTTGCAATATCACTTGATACTCTGCAAGAGCCTCGTAGAGATTGTTTTGACTATGAAGTAGATTTGCAAGCTTTAATCTAGTTGTACTTGTGTTATCAAGCACCGATGCTAACCTTAATTGCTCTATTGCTTGCCTTTCTTTTGACAAATGAACCAAATAATCTGCATATAAATTTCTTGCATCAAGGCTAGCTGGATCTTCTCTAAGCCAATTATTGATAAGCTTTTCAGCTTCGATATTTTTATTGAGTGCGATTTTTATAAAGCTAAGCTCTTTAAATACATCTTTTTTCTTTTCAAACTTAGAGCTTACTGTAGTATTAATTAATTGCTCAAAACTTTCCTCAGCCTTTGCAAGCTCCCGCTGAGATTTATAAGCTAAACCGAGATTATAATAAACGCTATCCTTGATTAATCTAGAATCTTCATCAAGCTCTTTATTATCTAAATTCAATTGTGTCAAAAGATCTTTATACAAACCCATGGCAACATCAATATCACCTTGTTCTTGTCTTAAACTTGCCAAAAGGAAAATAGCTTCTTTATCGCCAGGTTTTAATTCTAATAATTTTTCATAGGCGAACTTAGCTTTATCTAGGTTACCTTTTTCATGATAGATTCTCGCCAAATTAAATCTACTTCTAGTATCTTTTGGATCAGCAGAAATAGCTTTTTCGTAAGAACTAATTGCTTGGGCATCTTCATTTATACTCTGATACAAAAAACCCGTGATATTGAACTCTCCCATTTGCTCAAATGAATCAATCGCTTCTTTTACCTGTCCTGCCGACCACAAAGTATATGCAAGAGATTTTTTCCATTCGGGGCTGTCTTTTATTTTTAGAGCTTGCTT
>JBEAYS010000176.1:0-3307 GCA_041170505.1 Cyanobacteriota bacterium | reverse complement strand
ATCTACTCCAGCAAGTGACTTCATATCAAGCAAGCCAAGCGCGTCTCCGAGTAAAAGAGCTCCGTTTACCTGAAAAGATTTAGGCAAGCTAGCTAGTCCGCCCTCAGGTAGTACCGCCGCTCCGTAATGCAGTAGCTCAGCGCCTTTGAGGATTTTTTGTAGCCAAGGATGCTTCTTATATTCTTGAAGTTGTTTTTGTGGGTGGATATTAGGATTCTTAGAATCAAGCGAAATCACAAGCCCGATGGTGAGTCGTTTGTGATCTAGTCCATAGATAAAACCGCCTCCCAGAGAGCCGTCCATCGTCGGGTAACCAAGAGTATGAAAAACTTTTCCTTTCATGTCTGGGGCATTTGGAGCAAGTTTCCAAGTTTCTTTTACACCCACAGACCAAAGCTGAGGATTAGATTCTAGAGAAAATTGCTTAATTATATCTTTTGAGACAAAGCCTTTATCCCCAAAACAGATCAAACTACCATAGATATTGTCTTCTAGAGGATCGCCAGTATTAGAAACTTTTACTCCACTAACTCTGACTTCGTTATTATCGTTGGTCTCAAAAATCACCTTAGTTGCTGGGAATCCAGGAAACATATCAATAGTGATATTAGGAACTTTTTCTGCTTTTTTTTGTAGCTGTTCTGCCATCCAAGCGACGACATTAGATAGAGTGAGGATATAGTAACCATCTTTAATGAAGTCTGGAAGCACCGCACGAGTGAGCACCGAAGGCATATCGAATTTTTTCTTAGAACCCAAAATCGAAAAATGACTTTCGTTACAAACCGCTTCGATCGGCATCCCGTCAGCGATGTGATTAGGGTAAGCCTTATCAAAAATACTTTTGTTGACTACCGCGCCAGATACTATATGCGCCCCAAACGCTTCACCCTTTTCGAGGATTGCGACTGATAGATGCATTTCAGGATGCTCTTGAACCAAGTCACAGAGCCTACTTGCTAGCGTTAGGTTTGACGGGCTTCCGCCGACTAGAACTAGATCGTAAGTGATTTGACCTTTTGTTTTGGTCTTAGTGTTTTTTTCTAATGATTGAGTTTGACTTGCCATAAAAATTTCCTCTCTACGCTAAAACCGGCTCCTTGAGCAGGGCTCCAGCTTTTATTTGTTTTATCATTTCAGGGATTACTTGGTATAAATCACCTACTATTCCGTGGTTTGCAAAAGAAAAAATTGGTGCGTCAGGGTCTTTATTGATGGCGATAATCAATTCTGATTTTTGCATTCCGACTCGGTGCTGGAGCGCTCCTGAGATACCGCAAGCGATATAGATTTTTGGTCTTACGGTTTTTCCAGTCTGACCGACTTGATAAGGATAGCCTATCCAGCCTACGTCCACAGCTTTTCTAGATGCTCCGACAACAGCGTTATTAAAACAACCCGCAAGCTCTCTTAAAAGCTCAAAACCGTCTTGGCTAGCCAGTCCAAAGCCACCAGCGATAATTACATCAGCTTCGGTGATATCTACTTTTGAACCTGCTTCACGCATGATCTTAGCGACGCTCACTCTAAAATCATCGCTCTGAAGATTAACAGCGATATTTTTTATCGGCACTTCAGCTGGATCTCTAGATACTTTTGCTGGTAACTGAAACACTCCGGGTCTGATTGTCGCCATTTGCGGATCTTTCCACGGTCCTAGAATCCGCGCCTTGAGCGACTCGCCGAAGCTTGGTCTATTTGCGTATAAACATTCAGGAAAATATCCGATCTTAGATTTATCGACACCAGCTTTATGCTCGTAAGGTCCGATGTCCAATTCGATAGTATCTGCTGTTAGACCGGTTTCGAAGTACGCCGCTATTCTAGGCGCTAGGTCTCTACCTGTGGTAGTCGAACCCATCAAAAGCGTGTGAGGAGGTCTTTCCCAGCTTGTAAGCTCATCAATTAGTACTCGGCGATAAGGTAAGGTGCGGTATTCAGCAAGCTCAGGATGATCCGCCAAGTAAATTTTATCAGCGCCAGCCTCAATCACTCTCTGGATTTGGCTTTGCATATTGTGTCCAAGTATAAAACAGCTTAGAGGAGAATTAAGTTTTTGCGCCAGCTTCCTACCTTCGCCAATCAGCTCCAGTGTTACTTTTGCTATTTCTCCGTTTACTTGTTCCGCTACGATTAAAACTTCACCAGCCATAAAAATTACCTCTTAACAAATTCTGCGATGTGGCTAGATTCTTTTGCCAAAACCGCTCCTACTAACTCTTCTGCGCTTTTGCCTTGGTGCATGGTGCAATTACCGCCCACAGTACCGATCTTCCAAGTCATCGAAACGATAGTCGGTGAGCCAGGTAGACCGCACTGTTCATCGCGCGCGCTGACCTTTGCTAGATCCACTACTTCGATAAATTCATCTTGAAGAGGTTTGTTACGCTTGACTTCTTGCACGAATTTAGCTCCCCTAAAGGTTTTGAACTTGAGTTTTTTGTAGCTATTAGCGATAGTAAGCAAAGCCGGTAATTCAGCTATGACTTCCATTGCGCCGCCTTCAATTACTTTTCTTGCGTGGATTTTATTGTTTTCTACAGTGAAACCCTCTACGTAAGTGACTTGTGTAAGATTCATTCGCTCACAAATCTCAGGTCCTACCTGCGCGGTATCTCCGTCAGTGGTTTGTAGCCCACAAAAAACTAAATCAGCCGGCCCGTCTTTTGATTCTAAATATTCAAGTGTCTTAGTCAGCGCATAAGAAGTCGCCAAAGTATCACTAGCGGCTAGTTTGCGGTCAGATAGAATACAGGTCTTATCGATACCATGCTCAAGAGCTTGATACAAAATATCAATAGCAGGCGGTGGACCCATGGTAACAGCTGTTACTCGTGAATTAGGTCCGCCCATAGCTTTAGCGTTTAGAGCGGCTTCCATCGCAAAAGCATCAAAAGGATTGAGCATTTTTCCAGCCTTAGCGCGGTCTATAGTCCCGTCTGGGTTTACACCAGCTTTTGATCTGGTGTCTGGGACTTGCTTGATTAAAACATATATATTTAAGTCTTTATTTGCCATTTTTAGCCTTTTAAATTAACTAAGGATACATAAATCCTTCCATCTAATAAATTTAGCACCTATAAGCCAAAATAGACCATATGGCAAGTGATTTTAGCGAATCATAATAATTTGGGGCTAATTATGGATGTTTCGAAATAATTGCAGGGAGATGGGTACTTGAGAGAACTTTAATAATATAGCGGCAAGTGAGGAGGGACGGAGCGCGTCAAGGGTTTTTAAATCACTTTTTTTGCAAAGCCGCGCGCGGAGCGGGGGTCCCCCTTACTTGACGCGTAATTGAATTATG
>JBEAYS010000175.1:0-4039 GCA_041170505.1 Cyanobacteriota bacterium | reverse complement strand
CTTGATAATTGGCGTCCCCAAGGGGAGTCGAACCCCTGTTCCCTCCGTGAAAGGGAGGTGTCCTAGGCCTCTAGACGATGGGGACCTAAGAAAAGAAGGTGCTATTCTACTATAGAACAGCGTTTGATATAAGGTATTTGGTGGAGATAAGCGGGATCGAACCGCTGACCTCTTGCATGCCATGCAAGCGCTCTCCCAGCTGAGCTATACCCCCAGGTATTTAATCAAAGGCGCACATCTTAAATTTTAGAAGTAAGCGCGTCAATCCTTTTATGATCGGGTGTTTGATTGTTTTGAAAATTGACTTAAATCAACAATAGGCTGAGGTTTCCAGCCCTTTTTCTTATGTTCAACCACAACGTTAGTAAATACACCGCCGCGTACAAAAAATTCAGCGCGAAGACGCATAAAACGAGGTTCAGTTGCTTTTACAAGGTCATCTAAAATACGATTAGTAACTGCTTCATGAAAACAACCCTCATCTCTAAAAGACCAAATATAAAGTTTTAGACTTTTGAGCTCTACACATTTTTTATGAGGGATGTAATCGAGATATAAAGTAGCAAAGTCTGGCTGCCCAGTCTTAGGGCATAAACAAGTGAATTCTGGAATTTGCATGTGGATATGGAAGTCCCGAGAAGGGCATGGATTAGTGAAAGTTTCAAGCTTTTTAGTAGGTTTTGCGCTTGGTTTTTTTCCCAAAGAAAGTGCGTTCATATATTAAAATAAGTGAAGTAAAAAAAGTTATTATACTGTTAATAGATAACACCTACTTCACTTCGATAAAAGAAAATTGTGCGATTAATACAACTTAAATTAGCTGGTTTTAAATCTTTCGTAGATCCCACCACCATACAACTTCAAGGTCAAAGAATAGGTATTGTAGGTCCCAATGGATGCGGAAAATCAAATATTATGGAGTCCGTAAAATGGGTACTTGGTGAATCCTCAGCAAAAGAAATGCGAAGTGAAAATATGGATTCGGTGATTTTTAACGGATCAGAAAATCGCAAACCAATTTCAAGAGCAAGTGTCGAACTTATTTTCGATAATTCTTTGGGTAAAGCACCTACGGAATGGTCGCAATATGCAGAAATTTCAGTAAAGCGTGTGATCGAAAGAGAAAAGGGCTCAACTTATTACATTAATAATTTAGCTGTCAGACGAAAAGATATTGCAGATCTTTTCTTAGGAACGGGATTAGGTGGAAGAGGGTATGCCATTATCGGTCAGAACACAATTTCACAAATTATTGAAGCCAAGCCTGAGGAATTAAGGAATTATCTTGAAGAAGCTGCAGGAGTAAGTAAATATAAAGAGCGCCGTCGTGAAACAGAATTTAGACTCAGAGATACGCGAGATAACTTAAGTCGAATTCAAGATGTTCTGAATGAAATTGTCCAACAAATTGCTAAGCTTGAATCTCAAGCCGTTATTGCAACAAAATATAATGACTTAACACAGAAGCAAAAATTTCATCAAGCACAAGTGTGGGTATTAAAAAAACGTGATGCTAGCATTGTTTGGAAAAAACATCAGTCACAAGTAGAGAAGCTTGTAAACGAATTAGAACAACAGACTGCGGCTTTAAGAAAAATTGAAGCTGAAGTAGAGAGCTTAAGACAGCTCATATCAGTGCTTCCGATGAAATTAATAAGAATCAAGCAAGTTTTTATCAAATTAATGCAGAAGTTTCTAACATTGAAAATAATATTAGAAATCAAAATGAGCTTTTAGAGCGCAGCAAAAAAGAATTAATTGAGATTGAAACTAATCTCGCTAAAAATGCAGATGACCAGCTTAAATTTACAAATGATATCGAAGAGGCTGCGATTGAAAAAACAAAATTAACTGAGCTTTACAAAACTAAAGAAGAAAATTTTAATTCACTTAAATCATCGATTCAATCAGTAGAGGGAAGATACTTAGCTTCAGTAGAACAATTTAATCAAGCTGTAATTCAATTTCAATCAACGCAAGAAAAAATTAATCTTGAAAAAGCGATGATAGATTTCATTCTCAAAACTGAAGAAGAAACAAATATACGTCTCGCATTTTTAAATAATGAAATTAGTAATATTGATCTGACGGGACAGTCACTCCTTGATGAAAAAGAAAATGATTTAGTTGACAAGCAATCTCATGTAGAAAAAATTGAAGGCAAGATACAAGAAAATAAATCGCTTGCAACTGATCTTGAAGAAGAAATTGATACTTTAAGAAAACAACAAATTGAAATACAAAAAGAATTAAGTCAGATAGAGGGTGAAATAAAAACACTGGCACAAATTCAAGATGATGCACAAGGGAATGAAAGTCTCAAAAGCTGGACTTCTCAGCATAATATCAATACATCTAATCGCTTGTGGGAAAAACTTAAGATTAAAACAGAATGGATAACAGCAATTGAATCTGCTCTGGGTGGGAAGTTAAATGCGGTTCTAGCTCAATATGAGAGTATTTCTCATAGACCTCCAGCATCTATGGTTCTTGCTAATTTAAATGGATCTAAAAGTTATAAGCCAAAAAATAATAAGTTAAATTCTGTACTGGATGTAATTGAAATCAGCGATCCACTTCTGATGAATCTTTTATCAGAATGGTTATCAGATTATTACCTTATTCCTAAAGGCGAAAGTTATAAAAATTTCATCGGTAATTTGGAGCAAGGGGAATTTTTAGTTAATCAACAAGGGGATATTTTTACTAAGAATAGCGTTTCTTTTTATGGCAAAGATGCATCACTTAACGGTATTCTTCTCCGCCAAGAGAGGCTCAAAGCATTACAAGAGCAGTTTCCATCTATAGAAAAAAACTATAAGAATATATTGAAAAAGCTTAATGAAGCTGAACTTCAGTTGAATGATTATGAAGAACAAGCCGATTCTTTTAGTGAGGAATTGAAAGAAGCTTTAAACGAGCTCCATCAAACAGAGATTGAAGTCGAAAGAATTCAACAAAGTATTTCGTACTCAAATGAGAAGCATAGCAATATTACTAACGAGCAAAATGAGCTTAAGGAAAAGTTAGCTCAAATCGAAATTGATAAAACAGCAAAATCTAGTCTAATTCATAATTTAGAGATTGATGCACATCGACTTTTAGAACAAAAAACCTCATCTGAAGAAATTAAAAAAAGACATGAATTTGAATATGAAAGTGTTAAGAAACAAGTAAATGAAGCTGAAATTCAACTTCAAGAAAGTCATTTTAATTTAAAAATTATTGACAATAAAATCAATGAGTTAAATAATAAAATTCATATACTTTATGGAGATAATAAAGCCCTTAATAACAAAAAAGATTCAGCTAAAGCCTCAATTGACACTGGAGTTATCGAAGCCTTGCAAATATCTTTACGCGAAAAAATCACTGTGAAGGATGAAAGAGAGAAAATCCTTATTGCATCGAGAGATAATCTTGCGCAAAAAGAAACTGATTTACGTGAATGTGAACAGAAGCGATTACAAACCGAACAGGCGGTTCATCCAATCCGAGACAAGCTAGAACAGTCACGTTTAAATGAGCAAGAATCAAAATTATTATTTGAGCAATTTCAAAACGAAATTAATGAATCTCAATTAGATGAGGTTGTACTTTCAGAATCAATTACAGAAAAAACAACAGTGAAAGAAGTGCAAGAGTTATGCAATAAACTTCAAGAAGAAATTAATTTACTGGGTCCAGTTAACTTAGCAGCTATTCATGAGCTCACATCCGAAAAAGAAAGAAAAGGCTACCTTGATAGTCAAGTGGAAGATTTAACTTCTGCAAGTAATACCCTAGAAGACGCTATAAGACGTATCGATAAAGAAACTCGAGATCGTTTAATTGCAACATTTAATGAAGTAAATAAAAATTTTACAGAGTTTTTTAAAGTTCTATTTAATGGCGGACAAGCTCAATTAGAGCTTCTAGGTGAAGAGATTTTAGATACAGGCATTCAAGTTACAGCGCAGCCCCCAGGCAAAAAGAATACGACTATTAGTCAATTATCAGGCGGAGAGAAAGCATTAACCGCTACCGCTCTTGTGTTTGC
>JBEAYS010000174.1:0-3174 GCA_041170505.1 Cyanobacteriota bacterium | reverse complement strand
GTTTAGACTCCTGATCCCATTCAAAACTTTCTTTTACAGCTTTTTTTGAAATAAGCCATGCTGAAGCTAGTGCAGGTAGCTCTTTGGGGATACCAGAAAAAATAGAATCTCGATTATGTTTTTCTTTGAGTTTTTCTCTATCCCAGTGTTCATCTACTTCTGAGGTGTTTTTCGCCTTGCCAAATTTATCTTGGATAAAAACATGAGGGTGTCTTTTGACCATTTTTTCGTTACAGCTACGAGCGACATCTTCAAAACTAAAAATCCCTTTTTCTTCGGCCATACGTGAATGCAAAACAATTTGCAAGAGTAAATCGCCAAGCTCTTCTTGAAGTTCTTTAAATGCTGTAATAGCTTTATCATCAAGTTTTAATGCTGGTGCTGTATCTGAAGTCAAAAAATTTATTTGCTTAAAATTTTGTTCTATTTCAATTTGTTCAATTTTATCAAGGGCGTCTAAAGTCTCATAAAGCTCTTCAAGCAAGTATCTCTTAAGGCTAGAATGAGTCTGTTCTAGATTCCAAACACAGCCTTCATTAGGATCCCTTATCCTATTTATAGTTTTGATAAATTTATCTACTTGATCACCCACAAAAATACTATAGCATTTGGCTTGAATTTGAAAATAGCTTATAAATTTTTTTGCGGATCCTTAGATAATTTTTATATCCGTTTTGATTCTAAGAGGACCATATTCTTCTTGGCAGGTATAAAAATTTTCTTCTATCATATCGCAAGTTCCGCTTATAGATTGGTTTTGGATACGACCTTTTGAGATTGCCTTGAAACTGTTTTTTTCTTTTACCACACCTTCAGCGTAGATTTCATAATTCAGTCCCGCAAGGACACCCTTAGTATTTCTCCAGTTAGTCGAGTAATTCACTTCTTTATTAAAAAATTTACCCTTAACGACATTGGTCATTTTAGTGCCGTCACTAGCAATAGTAAGTTCTAAAACCCTGATGCCATCAAGCTTAGCGACTACATTTAAATCACCGTTTCTTGGTAAGTAGGGTTTAACTTCGTTAAAATATTCTACTTTGTGTTCATTGAGAGTGCCGCTTGCGATGATTTCTCTTCCCAAAAATCCTTTACCGCGCACTTCTATATTAAGATTCATCGTAGCGTAAGGCTTGGCTGATGGGCCAGCGCTTTTGTAATAAAAATATCTGTCGAGCTTAAGCTTTTTTTTGTGCTTATAGATTTCAGCATGGGCAAAGGCTCTTAAAGGCAAGACAGGCACATAGTTAGCGGCAATTTTATAATCGGCATTAAACAAATGATTAGTTAAAAGAGCGTCAGAACAGCTCATTTCAGCTTTTGGGCAGAGGTTTTGGAAGCCAAAAACCTTAAGCGGGATCACAAAAAACACAATCGCGCTGATAATTTTTATTTTTAGGCTGTTTTTCAGGGCAGGCACCTAAATATATTATTCCCAGTTTTTGAATTCTTTGCTAATATCAAATAGTATCTCCATATTTTTTAATGATGTTATTGATGGAATTGGTGAAAAACGCAGATTTATCTAAGTTAAGTACACTTCGTGTTAAGGCTTTTGCCGAGTTTTTTTCTGCACCTAAGACTCTTGAAGAGCTTTTAGAGCTTTTTGAGCATATAAAAGCTAAGAAATTAAGCTGGAATATTCTAGGGGCCGGTTCTAATACACTTTTAAGTTCGAGGGCTATCCCTGGGGTTTTGGTAAGTACAAATTCCCTGGATTTTATCAAAAACCTTGGAGATAACCGTTTTGAGGTGGGTTGCGGGATGCGTATGCCTCGTTTTTGCGCTTTGATGACTAAAGAGAACCTTAGCGGAGCTGAGTTTATGGAAGGGATACCTGGCTCTATTGGTGGCGGAATTGTTATGAATGCTGGCGCTCATGGCTCCGAAATAAGTAAGATTCTTGTAGGAGCAAAAGTCCTCAATCTACAGACTCTAGAAATAGAGAATTGGTCTAAAGATGACCTGAAATTCTCTTATAGACATAGTTCTATAGATCCGCATAAATATTTTTTGGTGAGCGGAATTTTTCAGCTTACTCCAGATACAAAAGAAGCAATCAGAGAGCGGGTTATGGCTAATAATAACGCTCGCACCACGCACCAGCCGATAAAAGCTTGGACTTGCGGATGTACTTTTAAAAATCCTCAACCCGGTGTTAGCGCGGGTTTGCTCATACAAGAGCTTGGCTTAAAAGGTACTCAAGTCGGTGATTTTGTGATTTCGGATATGCATGGTAATTTTTTTGAGAATCACGGAGAAGGTACATCGATGGATTTTTGTAAGCTGATGAAAATCGTTCAGCAAAAGGCACTGGAAGAAAAAAATCTCTATCTTAAGCCTGAAGTCCAAGTAATGGGCGAGTTTACTGATGATGAGCTGAAGATTTGGCAGTAGTATCAGTAAGGATTTTAACTATCTCTGAAAAAATTTTAGGGCTATCCTGGTGACCAGAGTAGTAGTAAAACACTCTAGGCAAAAGGATTTGCTTGGGCTCCCGAGATTTTGCTTGGGGAAGATAAGCGATATCATAGTAATCCAAAAACTCAAATTTTATAACATTACCGCGCTGATAAAAATCTTCCTTCCAAGGGAAATCATTATGGTAATCTAACTCCCTGAGCTGGTTTAGATAGTCTTTTAGAGATTTTAGAGTCTCAGGTCTTAGGTAAGAAAATTCAGAACCAAAAAGCTCATCGGGGTTATTAGTCGCATTAAGGATAGTTTTATTTATCAGACCGTTTGTGAAGATGCGATACTCGCTAATCCGGTCTAATTCTATATCGCGAAGTTCTACTCTAAAAAGCAGTTCGGTTTTTTGCGTGCTAAGACGCGCGCAAAAAAAAGAAAAAAACACAAGGCATAACGCTATGATTGGTTTTAGGCGCATAATTTATATGATAAACCATGGATGGTGTTTTCTTGGATTAGTTTGAGTTTTTAGCGCGCCTGCTAGCCAAAAGTACATATTGCCGCGCGGATCTCTGCGCTCTTTGTGATTTTCATCTATTGCAGTTATATACCTCCTAGGGTTAGTAATTTTAAAATTGTGCTTAGACTCGAAAAATCTTCGATTTTTCTCGTATTTTTTGTGTGTCGCTCAATCTACGCATCGACTTTGCCCATGACAATTAGTAACCCTTCTAGACATGTAAGCGTCGTCGATGCTTGTTG
>JBEAYS010000173.1:0-16312 GCA_041170505.1 Cyanobacteriota bacterium | reverse complement strand
GTAATTAAGTTCTTTTAATTGATTGATTGGCTCAGCTGAAATGCACTCAGTATTTGGATTGTATGAAAAAATTATAGAAAATAAGATTTTTATTAGGGAAAAATACCTTGATAGAGAATTTAAAAAGTTCTATATTAGAAAGACACGAAACCTAGATTAAGTGTTTTTTAAAAAAAAATTTAATTTTTACACTAAATCTGGAACCTGGCCCAAATTTAAGCGTCATAGAAGATACTTAAACATTGAGCCTAAAACAAAAAGCCTATTTTGCTAGGACTTTTTGTTTGCAAAACAAGGAATATTAATGAGCTTACAAACTGCTAAAATTGAAGATAAACTCACCAGCTCCAACGAGCTTATGGAAGCAAAAAAAGGCCTCCAACTCATTCCAGCTTATCAAGGTGATATTGTTAGAAATAATATGAGCCTAATTGATGATTTTGACACCATAGATCTGGTTGATACACCTAAAAACAAATCATCTAATCAAGGTCTTCTAAAATCTAGAGAATACTATAAGCCTTTTGAATACCCACAATTTTTTGAATACTTCAAACTCCAGCAACAAGCACACTGGCTTCCTACTGAAGTGCCTATGGCAGATGATATAGTCGATTTTAAAGCCAAGCTAACTGCTCAAGAATCTAACTTGATTATCCAAGTTTTGCGTTTCTTTACCCAGGGCGATCTAGAAGTCCAAAACAACTATAACCAGCACCTGGTAAAAGTTTTTCCTAAGCCAGAGATAACTATGATGTTGACTGCGTTTGCGGCGATGGAGACCGTTCACGTTTGGGCTTACTCGCATCTTAATGACACACTTGGCTTACCAGAAGTGGAGTACAAGGCTTTTCGTGAGTACGAAGCCATGAAAAACAAGTATGAATATCTCCAAAACTTTTCTATCGACACCGAAGAGGATATAGCCCGTAATCTAGCTGTGTTTGGTGGCTTTATGGAGGGAGTAGCTTTGTTTGCAAGTTTTGCAATCTTGATGAATTTCCCAAGAAGAGGCTTGCTCAAGAACGTCGGTCAAATCATCACTTGGTCTATCCGCGATGAATCCCTACATTCTGAAGGTGTTTGTGCCTTGTTTAGAGAATTTATAAAAGAAAGACCGCACTTGTGGACTGCAGAATTCAAGCAAAAGCTCTACGATGCTTGCAACGACATGGTTTTACTAGAAGATAATTTTATTGACACTTGTTTTGCGCTCGGCGCAGTCGAGGGTCTATGCCCTAATGATGTCAAAAAATATATTCGCTATGTCGCTAATAGACGCCTTAACGATCTGAATCTAGAAGCTCTTTATGATATAAAAGAAAACCCTCTGCCTTGGCTAAATCTAATGATTAATGGCAAAGAGCACGCTAATTTCTTTGAGACCCGCGCCACTGAATACGCAAAAGGCGCGATTATCGATGATTGGTAAACTAATCACCAGGCTCGATTATCGTAACTTCCACTTTTTGAAATTTTTTTGAGTTTTTCTTGGTATTAGGTTTTATGTCCAAAAGGCCATTACTAGAGATCTGAGTATTTCTTAAAGATTTCAGTGACCATTTATAGAAAAAAATTGTTAGTTTCAAGTTTGAGCGAATTAGAATCTTATTCAAGCGAATTAAGGGATCCAAAAACATTACGCCTCTCCAAAACCCCAGAAAATGACTATCTAATATACAAAGAAAGAACTTATAAAAATTTGATGTAAAATAATAGAATAAATTGAAAAACTCACCGGGACTAGAAACCATCACCAAACCTTTTATTCAGCTTTTTACTGGATTTCAGGATTTGGCGCTTTTGGGCTTGAGATTGATTGTAGCGCATGGTTTTTATCAGCCAGCACTCGACAAAATTCAACACTTCTCTAAAACAGTTAATTTCTTTACGCATCAGCTACACTTCCCTTACCCACTGGCTAACGCTATTTTGGTAACTGGGTTTGAGGCGCTTGGTGTAGTGGCATTGGTATTAGGTTTTGGGATCAGGTTCATATCTATCCCGCTAATGGTGATAATGATAGTAGCGATAAACAGTGTACTCTGGGCGCGCGGGTTTTCTTGCACCAACAATGGCTACCAAATCGCGCTTTATTACTTTATACAGCTATTTGCTTTAATGGCTTTTGGAGCCGGCAAATACAGCCTGGATGAGAGTTTCTTTAAAAAGTGGTTTGCTACTAAATAGATTTTATAACTTGCTGAGTGATTTCTGGGATCAAATCAGGAAACTGACTCAGGTTTTTAGTCATAATCACAAAAATAAATTCTCTATTGTTCTTTAGTTTGATATAACAAGCATCATGACGAGTACGCGAGGTCCAGCCAGCCTTAGAATAAAACTCCAAAACCGTCTGAGCGACTGGCTCTAAGCCTCGAGCGATAAACTGAACTTGCTCGTCACTAGGATTACCAATAGTTCTGGCTAGTGATTGTAATAATTCTGGATAATGATTTTTTATATCGTGCATTATGTGCGCCACATCATCGATCCTGAGCGTGTTTGAGCCTAAGCCCTCAGACTCAAAAACCAGCTGTCTGTCTCGTCCGTAAGGCGCAAAAGAAAAACATTTATTTGCTAAATTTATATTTTTGGAATATCCGCGCTGAATAAAAAAATCACTAATTGATTTTCGAGCTGATTTAAAATTTTTAAAATCTGATAAATCTAATCGCGGACCAGAAACCGTATTAGTATTAAAATCCACCAAAAGCCCCAAAGCATCATTATCAGAGCATCTAAGCGACTCATGAATAGCATCATAAACATCATCCAAAAAATTTCTCTCTCCAAAACCTGGCATTGTGGGATTTTTTTCTTTTATGAGTTCTGGTAATCTTTGCTGGAGACGAACCTTAGCTAAATAGGCATCAAATAATTTAATCAAACTGGCTGGGTAATAATACTCTTGCGGAAATAAATTTTCAGTTTTTATAAAAGCATTTTCACCTAGCTCCTCTAAATAAATAGAAATATTTATATCTGGATCATGCGACCCACGCACAATTTTACAAATCGCATCTTGAATAATAGATTTAAAATCACAAGCCATCATCGGTGAGAACCCTTAATTATATTATGCACTAAATTTTAGGAAAAGAGCATAAAAGATCTAAAATTTCAAAATAAATTAAATAAAATAGACTATTTTTCGTCTTAAAATCGTCTATTTTTGGGTATAATAAACTCATGTTTAATCCCAAATATTCAATTAGCCCCAAACTGCTAGGGAATATTAAACGAATTGCTGTTTTAGTTGCAGAGCTATCTAATCGGCGCTTCCCGCAAACAGTTTTACTCGAAATAGAAAAATCATCACACGCGCTCTCGGCTCACACCTCTACTGCTATAGAAGGTAATCAATTAGGGCTAACACAGGTGAAAAACATTCTTAAAAACAAACCAGATTGCATAAATGACACAGAGCAAGAAATCCTAAACTATAATAATGCAGTTGAATATCTAAATGCCTTAGATAACTATCAAAAATTAGAACTAGATTTAATACTTAAAATTCAAAAATTAGTCTGTAATAAATTAATTAGCAAAAACAATCAAGGAAAAATTCGCAAGGATCCGGTCTTTATCTATAATCCACAAAATGGTAAAACCATATACTGGCCCCCTGATCATTGCGATGTAAGTAAACTCTTAAACGAATTAATTATATATGTCCAAAAAAATTACTCTAAAATTGATCCGTTAATTTTAGCTGGCATTTTTCATAAACAATTCGTGATTATTCATCCTTTTATAGATGGTAACGGGCGTACAGCTAGACTAATAACCAAGTATTTACTTGCAAATTTAGGCTTAGATACTTACGATCTATTTAGTTTTGAAAATTATTACAATAAAAATGTAACAAAATATTTTCAAAAAGTAGGTGTATTTGGGAACTACTACGAAATTAAAAACAATATTGATTTTACAGACTGGCTTGAATATTTTACTGATGGGATAATTGATGAACTCTTACGGTGCAAAAAAGAACTAGAAAAACTAATAGAAATGCCTGGATTTAAAATTTCTAAACATCATAATAAAATCCTAAAACACATACAAGAACATGGATTTATAAACGATCTCAATTATTCCAAAATCACTGACCGCGCCAAAGCAACTCGCAGTCTGGACTTCAAAACGTTAGTAAAGCTCCGCTTAATAACAAGGGTCGGCAAGGGTCGGGCGACTTACTATATCTTAAGCACAAATGGGGATTAGGCTATATAAATATTGCAATAAAAACTCAAAAAAAGGGCATAATAGCCTTGTGAGTATCATTGACCCAAAAAGCACACCGCTTTGTTTATTAACAGAAGGTTTCTTAGCGACAAGGCAAGCTAAAACCGCAACAGGTATTTTAAGATACGGCAGTTGGCCAATAAGCTCAGTGCTTGATAGCAGTTGCGCTGGCCAAAAAATCCAAGACATAACTGGCATAGATTGCTCAGCTCCGATAGTATCAAATATCCAAGAAGCTCTAGAGCTGAATCCTAGAGCGCTTTTGATCGGAATTGCTCCGATTGGCGGGGATCTACCGGATAACTGGATCACACTAATTAAAACCGCCATCATAAATAAAATGCACATTATAAATGGTCTGCATAATTTTTTAGCTGATATTCCCGAACTAAAAAATCTAGCTGATGAGCACCAGGTCATGCTTTGGGACGTGCGAGATCCTAGTATTTATAAAGCTAGCAAGGATAATTATGTAGCTAAGCAAAAATCTAGAAACTTAAACACCAAAATTATCACCATGGTAGGTAGTGATTGTAATGTCGGCAAAATGTGCACAGCTCTAGAGCTTCAAAAAGCCGCTCTCAGACAAGGCATCCCAAGCGGATTTGTAGCTACTGGACAAACCGGCATCATGATTAGCGGCGACGGGATTCCTCTAGATAGAATTATTTGTGATTTTGCAAGCGGAGCTATGGAACGTGCTATTGATGAGGCTTGCGGAGTTTTTGACTTAAGTCAAAAACATTATGTGTTTGTAGAAGGGCAAGGTTCGCTGCTGCATCCTGGTTATTCTGGAGTTACTCTCTCACTAGTCCACGGCTCAAACCCTTCTGCCATGATACTTTGCCATAAAGCTGGGATAGAAGAAATTCAAGGCGGCTACAATGTGAAAATTCCAAATATGAGTCAATTAATCTCAATCTATCAAGAGGCTGTTTCGTGGATACAAGCCAATAACCCAGCTAAAATAATTGGGATTTCGATTAACACTTCTAACCTTAATGAAGATCAAGCGCGCGCTTACCTAAAGAGTGTAAAAGCCGAAACAGGACTTGAAAGCGTTGATTTAATAAGGTTTGGCGGGCATGAAAAAATTCTGGCAGGTATCTAAATGAAACTAAACTACAAAGTAATCGAACTAGATCTAGAATTTACTTTTGCTATTTCAAGAGGCTCCAAAAACACATCTCGCACCATTATCCTAGAATTAGAATATCAGCATAACAGCAAAACCATAAAAGCTCTTGGGGAGTCGGTTTTTAGTAGATTTTACGGAGAAGATGAAACGAGCGTCAGTAATTTTTATAACCAAGTCATCTCACACAATCTTCTTGCTGACCTTGATCCATTTGATAATCAGGAGTTTCAAGCCAGAATCGCTACTATTCCTGGAAATAACCAAGCTGGTAAAGCCGGTCTAGATATGGCTCTTTGGGACTTAAGAGCTAAATTAGTAAATTTACCTTTATATAGATTTTTAGGTTTATCAGCCTCAAGAGCTCCCAAGACTTCTTACACCATTGGTATCGCTGATCTTGAAACCATGAAAACCAAGACACTGATTGCTCTTGAGCGAGGCTATGATATTCTAAAAGTAAAAGTCGGCACTGAAAATGATATCAAGATCATGGAAACCATCCGCCAATCAGCTCCTCAAGCCACAATCAGAGTCGATGCTAATGCCGCTTGGAGCCTTGAGCAAGCCATCAAAACTCTTGAAGAGATAAAACACTTTGATATAGAATTTGTAGAAGAGCCGCTTAAGCTAGAATCCAGTCCTAGTGACTATCTAAGCTTATTTGAGCAATCTTCGATTCCGCTGATGGCTGACGAGAGCTGTAAAACCCTAAAAGATATTCCTTATTGTGCTAAATATTTTCACTCAATTAATCTCAAGCACACAAAAACTGGTGGGCTGACAGAAGCAATCAGGATGATACATTCAGCTCGCGCTCACAATTTAAAAATCATGCTTGGCTGTTTTACTGAGACTTCTATTTCAATTACAGCCTTCGCCCATCTAAGTCCGCTTGTGGATTTTGCTGATTTAGATGGATCACTACTGCTTAAGCAAGATCCTTACTGCGGGGTTGAATTTATAAACAACCAAATCAAATTACCAGAAAGACCGGGTTTGGGAATCATAAACGCTAGTGAGATTTAGCATCTCGAGTACCACTAAATGTGTTCCACAATGCCATTGCTGAAACATCAAGAGCTGATGATAAATGGATTAGAGCGTTTGCATAATTTTCTGATTTAACCCAACGCTTAGCGATACTTGAAATTGCACTTATTGAGCACATTACACCAATAAATTTTTTGACTATATCCTTACCTTTTAAAAATCCTAGGTCGCCCATTAAACCACCTGCATTTCTTATAAAACCGAGGGCCTTTGCCAAAAAAGAATCTCTATCTCTTCGAGCAAATAAAAGCATTGGTAAAGAGCCACCCAAAATCAATGGACAGTTATAAAGATAAATTGCCTCATTCCAAAAATTTAGTTTTCCTTGTTTAAATTCATTTAAAAATCTTTTTGCTTCATTTAACAAGACTGAAAAATTAGATCCTATACTTCCTTTTTTATCAAGAAATTCAACTTGGTCTTTTGTTTTATTAACCTTAGCTCTAATCCTGTCTTTGACTGTATCGTAAGGCTGGTTTAGGCTACAGCTTAGACCATAGACAGTATCGACATTAGCATCACCAACAAAAGGCAATAACAAAGGTGGGATAGCTTTTATAAAACCTTCAACAATATCTTTATTAACAAATGAATTCAGTGCCGCTAACCCATAGGAGGAAATAGGAGCTATCCAGCGTGTAAATAAAAAAGCAGTATTGTGAAAAATTTTATTCAGGGTCTTTGTAGTAACACTATCGCCAAATGAAGTAATAGTGGCAAAAGCATGTAGCAAAGCATTTGCGTAGCTTATATATAAATTTCGAGTTTTAGTTTTTTCTGGGTTATTAATATGCTTAGCGATAAATGAATTCAAATCAAAACCACTAGAACTAGTATTTTTTACGGTTTGCTCAGTCTGCGCGCTCAAGGATTCCAAAGCTTCGCGCGTTTTTTCAACACCGATTCCTGCAGGCTCAGAAACCATAGCCAAAGCCTGTCTTTGAGAAGCAAATTCTGTTTTAGGTGAAACTAAATCAGGAATATTTAATTTTTCCGTTGCTGTTTGCATGAATAGGATTTTTACCGTCCAAAACCAGCAAAAAATCACGCCAACTGTAAATACAATTAGCAAATATTATTTTAGCGTAATATGCTATTACGGATAATATTTTTAAGAAATAATAGGAATTCATTGGGTGTTATCACCCAATGAAACTCAAATAATTATCCCTATTAATTAGTTCAAAACAACTTGAAGGATAATTTTTTTTCCATTGACTTGGAATTTTAGAGGTTTTTTATTTGCCTTTATTTCAAAGGCAAAAAGCTCACCATCAATTTCTTCAATTAAATCAATTTTTTGTTGTTCATATGTCCTCCAAAAATAACATGAAGGTTTTTTATTTGTCAGTTCATTTTTTTAAATCTCTCAGTAATGATATAGTTTTCCCACAATAAACCTAAATCATCACGCATATCTAGGGAATTAAAATTATTTATAAGAGCGTTACGAATGCCATTATCAAAAAAATAATAATGATAATTTTTAAATTTGGATTATGATCTACTAAAATTTTCAAGCTATAAGCGATGTTCTCTATTCTCTAAGCTTCGTCTATAAAAACTAATTTATTATTTCCAATAAAACTTTTTAAAAGTACTAAGGAGTTTTTTGATAAAATATTCTGAACTTCTAAATCATCACCTGTTTTAAATAAATAAGACTTCTTTTGAGATTCTAAAAATTTTTACTAGTGTAGTTTTACCAATACGCCTAGCTCCATAAATTATGGCCACTTGATATATATCAGAGCAAAGAAATTTTTTAAGATCGTGCTCTTGTAATCTTGGGATATAATCAACGATTAGCTAAATTATACCCAAAACAGCTAATAAATTATCTCTTTTTGTACTAAAACGGCTATTTATCTAACCAGATAGGCAAAAACAAAGAAAGCAAACCAAACTGCAAAAAAATGACTATCAACTCTATCCAAAACTCCACCATGAGACATAAGTAAATGTCCTGAATCCTTGACTCCAGCCGCGCGTTTAAGAGCACTCACCAAGAGATCCCCAATTTGACCAACAATGGCATAGAGCGCGCCAAACATGATAAACACAACAATTGAAAAAATCTCAGGAGAAAAATTCATCAAATTATTAGACAGAAAATCGATTTTACTATCCCAAAAATCAGGATTAAGTTTTATACCCCACAAGCTACAAAAGCCCCAAAAAGACCAGCTCGCACAAAAAATTCCGCCCAAACTTCCAGCAATAGTTTTGCCAGGACTTATATGCGGAGCGAGTTTGGTCTTACCAAAAAGTTTTCCAAAAAGGAGCGAGCCAGTATCATTAGCCGCTGACGCTAGAATAATTATCAAAGTAAAGTAAAACCCTTTATCCATGATCCTTATCCAAGTAAAAAACGAGGGTAAAAGCCCTAGATGAAAAACCGCCCACAACGAAGTAGTCACATCATCAAATTTAGTAAAAGTTTCTTTCAGTAAGATTCTCGGGAAAATTATCACATAAGCGGCCACAATCAAACAAAGCTGGTAAGTAAAAACCAGTTCAGGACTGTATCTGCGGGCTACTAGCAAAGGCATAAGTACAAATAACACTATAAAAAAATTGATCCAATTAGCTAAAATAAACACGCCCATGCGATTGCAAAGATTTTTAAACTCCTGAAACGCAAGCAAAGCCACTACCAAAATCAAAACTGACCAAAGACTCGCGCCGACATAATTACACAAAAAAACAAAAGCCAAAAGAGCCAGACCAATAACTATTCTTGTGAGATATTTTTGATTAGTTTCAGGCTCTGACATCTTTAGCTAATTATATATTAGTGTGGTCACGAAATCACCAATACCGCGTTAGACTCGTACTCAAAATTATCATTATCGAGTAGCTAACTCAAATTTTAGGGACTTTGCAAAGGCTTGGGAGGTCTAAAGATAATTAGCACGCCAAAAACCCGCTACTAGTGGGCTTTTAAACTTGGGAATAATAGTATTATTGGGCAAAAATTTTCTTGGGTCTTTAAGATTAAAATATGTCGGCAAACGTGCTTAATTTAAAAAATATTTTAAGTGAAATAGATGAGTCTCGAATTGATGAGCTTAGGGCCATTTTTGACGAGTACTATCCGCAGGATATCGCTGAAGAGTTTGATAATCTCGATAAAAATGAAAAACAGCTTTTGTTTGATATTTTATCTTTTAACCAAGGGGCTCTTGTAATTGTCGAGCTTGAGTATAACCAAATAAAAGAAATTTTTGATTTTTTATCTAACGATCAGATTACAAAATTTTGTAACCAAATGGAACTCGATGATGCGGCTGATATATTGAGCTTGCTTGAAGATCAGCGTATGCTCAAAATTCTAGAACAGCTCCAAAAGCCTTTTGAAATCAAAGAACTACTGAGTTTTGAGCCTGATACTTGCGGCGGTATTATGACGCCAGGGTTTATTAGTGTGCGCGCGGATCTCAAGATAGGAGCGGCTTTGCGCTACTTAAGATTAAAAGCAAAAGAAACCGGTAACACCATCATGTACATTTACGTAACCAAAAAATTTGGTGAGCTAGTTGGTGTAATCAGCTTGAGAGAATTATTCTTGGCTCCCGATGAAAACCAAGTCTCTGAGCACATGAATAACGAAGTGATCTCAGTAAAAACCTCCGATGACCAAAACATATCAGCTGATTTAATTAGCAAATATCGCTTCCTAGCTATTCCTGTTATTAACGATGACAAACAACTGGTAGGAATTATTACCATCGATGATATTGTCGAAGTTATCGAAGAAGAAGTTACCGAAGATATTTATCAATCTAGTGGTATCAACGTGAATAGTGATGTTGGAATTGATTTTGGTAAATCTCTGATCAATCGCTTTTATGATGCCTATCGCGCACGCACACCATGGCTGATCATTACCTTGCTTGGACAATATTTCGCCGCTACTTTAATTGCTAGTTTTAATATGACCATCGCCGCTATCCCAATTGCCATCTCGTTTATGCCCTTACTTTCTGGGATGTCTGGTAATATCGGAAACCAAAGCTCCACTATTATTATTCGCGGGCTAGCTACTGGAGAAGTAGAAATGAATAAAGGCTCAAAAATCTTATTCCATGAAATCCTTATCAGTATTATGATTGGAGTGACTTGCGCTGGAATCGTTGGGGCTTTATCTTTTTATGTTTATAAAAATGTTTTACTCTCTGCGCTTATAGCTTTATCTTTAATCGTCTCTATGATGCTGGCAGTCGGACTAGGTACAATCACCCCTATGGCCTTTAAAAAAATGGATCTAGACCCAGCGGCGGCAAGCGGTCCACTAATCACCACGGGCATTGATGTTTTATCGTTTTTTGTATATCTGACCTTAATAACAAAATTTATCAGTGATTTAGTTTAGGTGCCAGATAGGTGAATAATTTTTTTATTAGGGTAAAATACTATTATGAAGCGTGTTTCTGTATTTTTATTATTAACTGTTTTTTGTTTAAATTTTGCGCAAGCTAGTGATGTTTTGAGCTTGAGTAAATATCAAGATCAAAAACTTAGCGTGCAAGATGTAAATAAAGTTATCACTAATGGTAAAGGTGTCTGGGTGAATGTTTGGAATTACCCAAAAGACACTAATGCTTTTATCACCAGGCTCAAGACTTATAACATCGACACTATTTACCTACAAATAAATAGATCTACCACCGAAGTCTTTAAAGATAAAGCTGGTATGGATGCCCTTCTAAAATCAGCTCACCAAGCTAATATCAAAATCATCGGTTGGTCGTATTGCTATCTAAATGACATTAATACTGACGCCAAAAAATTTATCGATCCCGCTCTCTATACCAGCCCAGATGGTCATAAGCTAGACGGCATGGCGGCTGATCTTGAGGAGAACACCAATCTCTGGGCGGTTCGTAGTTATACAGAAAAACTAAAATCCAAACTACCAAAAGACTATCCTCTTATCGCTATTGTTTACTCACCTCGAATCAAAAGCGTTTATCCATGGGAATACATCGCTAGTAACTGGGATGTATTGATGCCGATGACTTATTGGCACGGTCTTAAGAACCGCAACCAAGAGACTGTCTATAACTTCGTCAAAGACAGTATTTCACAGCTAAGAACTCTAACCAAAAAAGATGATCTAAAAATCCATCTCATAACTGACGGTGACAGAACCACCACTGAAGAGCTCAAGACCTCTTTAAAAGCGGCTCGCGATCTAAATGTAAATGCTGGTATCAGTATCTACCCCGAGCACCTAGCTTCAGACGAGATGCTCAGCGCTCTTGATAGACATTGTCGTGAAGGGTGCTAAGAACTCTCATCTAGTAACCAAACCTAATACTTCAAAAACTTCTTGCCAAGGTAATATTACCACCTCGCCTACAAGACGCCGGCGTTCAACTAAGCTCACACAGAGTAATTGGGCAGAAGGCACCAACTCTTGGAATGACTTAAGCCCTCGAAAAGCACGCCCATCTATATTAGTGCCACTTTTAATTTCAATTGCATAAGTTTCTTTTTGGGGAGTTTGTATTATAAGATCTACTTCAGCGTTGTCATTAGTACGATAAAAACTAAATTCATAATCTTTATCTAGGTATTGGTTTAAGCGATATAACTCAAGAATTATAAAATGCTCAAAAGCTTTACCATATAAAGAAGTACCAGATTCTAACCTTAAAGAAATCTGCTTGGCAATTGCTCTTTGCACACCAATATCAAAAAAATAAAACTTAGGATGTTTTGCTAATTTTTTGCGACATGCTTTATCAAAAGGTAAAAGAAAAAATCCTATTAAAGTATCCTCTAAGATTTGAAAATATTCTTTTACAAGCTTGCGGTCAGTAGCTGTTTCTCGCGCAATGTTACTAAAATTTATTATATTGCCGTTTTCATCTGCCGCTAAGCGCAAGAATTTAGAAAAGCTCCCAATATTCCTAACTAAAGCTTCTGCTTGTATCTCTTCCTCCAAGTAGGTCTCCACATATGATTTTAGGATTTTTTCTGCATCTTCCTCTGCAAGATATACTGCTGGTAAACTACCAATATTTAACACTTTATCTAAATCAAAAGCAGAACCTAATTCTAAATGTGTCAAAGGAAAAAGATTATAAGTCAACGCTCTACCACCAAGCATATTAGCTAAATCTCTTTTAAGCTTACGTGCTGAAGAACCACTTAGAATAAAGATAGGAGGATTGGGAGATTCTAAAATACGATGGACCTCATCTAGCAAGGCTGGTATCTTCTGAATTTCATCGATAATGATATATTTTATACAAGGATCTTTAGCTTTCAATTCTTGCTCAAGAATTGATGGATTCTCAATAAGCTTAATATACTCACTGTATTTTAATAAATCATAAATTAAGACATTATCATTAAAATTTGACTTGATAAAAGTACTCTTACCAACTTGTCGAGGACCAAACAAAAAAAAACTTTTTTTTCTGGATACTTTCAACTGACGCTTAAGCATTAATATAATTATACCCGTTTTTTGGGATAAGTATCACCCAATTTGCCGCATTTTTGGCAAAAACAGACCAAAAAACCGTTATAAGCACCCTTCAAACATCTCAATTACCCTGGGCAAGCCATAGTAAATCGAATTAGCAATAACCGAATGTCCGATATGAAGTTCTTTTATGTTTTCTAAGCGGCTCATAAGAGCTGGCAGATTAGGCACGGTAAGACCGTGTCCTAGATTAGTCTTGAGACCGAGTGACTGAGCGAGCTTAACTGCCTCGGCGAGTCTATCTATCTCTTGCTGGACCGGCTCAACGAGCTGATCATAGCTAAGAGCTTGCCCTGAATAATAAAAAGCCCCGAGAGCTGAGTGCTCTTGATGATACTTAATAAATAAATTAGCATAAGTGCCGGTATGTAACTCCACGAACTCTGCTCCAATCTCCTTGCTAGCTACAATCTGCTCACTGACTGGATCTATAAACATACTTATTTTAGTACCATTGGCTTGAATAGGTTTTATAAACTCAAATAAAAAAGATTTTTGCGTGCAAACATCAAGACCACCTTCTGTAGTAAGCTCTGAGCGCTTTTCTGGTACAAGAGTCGCTAGTTTAGATTTGGTTTTTAGACAGATAGATCTAATTTCTTTAGTCGCTCCCATCTCAAAAGTCAATCCCAGACGGGATTCGCGGATATAATAATCTAACTCGAAAACATCTTGATCTTTTATATGCCTGCGATCTTCGCGTAGATGAATAGTAATACCATGGGCCTTAGTACCCTCTAATAGCCTTAAAGCCTCTATTGGACTGGGTTCTACAGTAGCTCTTGCGTTTCGCAATGTGGCTATATGGTCTATATTGATATGGAGTTCTGGTTTCACGATTAAATTTAGGAAGGATTTACTTCAGGCATTTTTTTTACAAGGGCTTGCATTTTTTTTGAATATTGAATTTCTGTAAAATCACAAATTTTTTGCATAGTTTTATCAGGTTCCGCAAGTAAACTCTCGAAGCTGATTTCTAAAAATTGTGATTTATCCATCCTGGAAAAGCTGTTTTTAGCTACTCTATGAGCATCATCATACTGATAAGCACAAACCTCTTCAATACTTGATTCTAAATACTTTTGCCAAGCCAAAGGAATAAAAAATTTCCATACCTTGCCTTGGTAGCCTTTAATATTTATAGGCATATTTTCAGTGAGATACTTACGATATTTATATTGAAATTTTTTTGGATGAGTCCAAGCTTTTATTAGAGAATCAATATTAATTTCTCGATTGCGAACCAAATATATAAACTTCGCAGTAGGATAAACTGCTTTTAGATAGTCGATTCTATAAATATTTGGAGGGGTCTTATCAACAAAACGATAGTTTTTTATCAAAAGTTTTTTGTATAAATAATTTAAGGTGTTTAACAAATCAAAAAAAGGTTTAAGATTATCTCTTAAAAATCTCACACGTCCTAAATATCCAAAAAAATAATTGTGATATGTCGAATAGTGATAATGATGATCAAAAAACTTACGTTCTAAATCCACTCTGGTAGTGGGTTTTTCATCCGCTAAATTTCTAAAATAGCAACTAGAGTTTTTTTGGACAATAACTGTATCTGAGCTCTCTTGAGGATGGCGATGATATTTTTGCCAAAGATGATTAGACTCTCTATACAAAGACCAGAGCTCTTCGCTTTCTGACAATAACCTAAAAACAAGACTAGTACCGCCTCTATATGAACCTATGATAAAAACTGGTTTATATGTTTGCAACTTTATGCTTACTCATTTCAATCGGATTATAAAGCGTATCTCTCTCAACTGGCTCTAATCTAGCACCAATAATAATATTACGCAATGTTTCTTCAGTCATTGAGCGTTTTTTCGCTCCCGCCGCAAACGTTATGCGCTCCGCTTTTACAGTACCATCTAAATCATTAGCACCAAACTGAAGAGCAATCTGCGCGAGCTTCTCCCCAAGCTGGATCCAATAAGCCTTTATATTATCAAAATTATCAAGCATCAATCTGGACACTGCTATATTGCGAAGCTGATCATAACCAGTTAAAGGCTTCACACCGCGCTCTAGAAGATTATTACCCTCATAATGACAGCTAAGAGGAATAAAAGTCTGCCAGCCACCAGATTCATCTTGAGCTTTACGTAAGATATCTAAATGCTCAACTCTTTCTTCTGGCTCCTCTCCAATACCAGCAAGCATAGTGGCATTAGTCCTAAGACCCTTTCTATGAGCGGTTTGGTGTATCTTAATCCATAAATCAGCAGGGATTTTATCAGGGCACATCTCATCTCGCACCTGTCGCGAAAATATCTCAGCTCCGCCCCCTGGCATACTATCTAATCCAGCTTGAATAAGAGCGTCAAAAATCTCATCTAGAGTGAGTTTAGATTTATCAAGTTTGCGAGCAAATTGCTGAAAAAAATCTATTTCTACAGCTGTAAAAGCTTTTACATGAATGCCAGGGACTTGGGTCTTTATGGCTTTAATCAAATCACTATAATACTCAATCAAACATTTAGGATTCAAGCCTCCTACTATATGAACTTCTGTTGCGCCCTCTTCCCGAGCAAGTTTCACGCGCTCAATAGCAGAAGGGATATCCATAGTATACGCACCATCTTCACCGGGTTTACGCGCAAAAGAACAAAAATCACAGCTTCCAATACACACATTAGTGGGATTAAGATGCAGATTAGTATTCCACCACACCTGAGTCATTCTCAAGCGAGCAATCTTATCATCAAAACCTTTGTTTAAAGCTGTTTCATAAGCCTTACGCTCTTTTACAAAATTCGCTAAATGCCCCAAGGTAAAAAGCTCATCAGTTTTTATTAGCCGACAGGCGTCATCTACACTAATGCGCTCTTGATCAAGAATTTTTTGAGCTATAGCTTTTAGTGGATGAATTGATTTAGCTAAACCCATAACAAACTGACTGGAGTTAGTCACTAATAACTCTGGATTTAGTAGGGTTTTGGCGGAATTATTGTTTGCCAAGCTAGTCATGTAGTTAATAATAACATTTTTAAAAAACTTCGTTATAATTACTAGAAGTGGCTAAAAAAATAATTCTAGTAAAAAATTCTCGCAAGCGAATCTGATCAAGATTTTTTTGTATAAAGAACTCCCCAAGCCAACCCTAACCCGAATTAAAACAAAATTTACTAAATCTGATCTACCTTATACTATTGACTTAGTTTATATTGGCGATAATAATTATTTTTATTCTTTGGTAGAAAAAGACCTAAAAATTTTCTGATGAATAATGAACTAAATCCCGAATACTATCTTGTCGAAGACTGGAAAGATTATGACCAAGGACTATTATCAACTTTAGGTAATAGATATTTTAAAGTAAAAGGAATTAATGCTTACTCTTTAAATACTGGCAACCCGATACC
>JBEAYS010000172.1:0-9481 GCA_041170505.1 Cyanobacteriota bacterium | reverse complement strand
GGACTCTATACTTACGCTAATACTTTATGCAACATAAATGGCAAAAACAAATTTTCATCTTATTCAGAACATTTTCATCATTTAAAAGAAGGATTGCAAAAAAGTTTTAAATTTTTATTTTCTCGTGATTTTTTTAAAAATTTTCAAGATGCAAATAAAGGTATGTTTGGTATTTTAAGTGGAATCTTTTGTAACCTTGGCTCTTTATTGTGGCATTTTACTGGTAATGAAAAATTAGGTACGATTTTTAGAGATGGAGGCGGCTTTTTAGTAGATTTGGAACAATCACATATAGGTCACTGGAAAAATGGACGAAAATTTTATTTCGCTTCTGGATTGGGTTTGGTCGGTGGTACTGTATGTGACTTATTGTCTAAGTTATTTCCGTATTATAAAAAATCTCTAGTTCCTCTTAGTTTAGCTATTGATGGTTTTGGTAGATATTTATTGAGAATTTCTCATAATCGTAATGAACTTGGGAATGCTAATTGAGCCAAATCTTTTATTCTATGTTATAAATACCAGCATGCAAAGGAATTTAAATGAAGAAGTGGTAATCATCGGAGGCGGACCTGCAGGTTATAAATGTGCTATCGAGCTCAAAAAAATTTCGCCTTCGCTAAAGCTGAGCCTTATTGAAAAACAAAAACTCGGAGGTACATGTCTACATTCAGGATGTATACCAAGTAAACTACTCCACTCAGTAAAAAATCTAAGCGAATTTCCAACACTGCTCCAAAAGAACCAAGTAATTCTTGAAAAAGCCATTCAAAGTGAAATGAAAAATTATGGAGTCAATATCATAACAGGAACTGCAAGTATTGATACTGCTAATCAAATGGTTATCGTTGATATGCAAACAAAAATTAATTACTCACAGTTAATTATTGCAACAGGCTCCAAGCCAAAAAAAATAGCTCAATTCCCAAACTCTATCTCTAGCGACGATTTTTTTAATATAGACAAGCTCAAACAGGGTCTAGCAGATAGTTTTACAATTATTGGTGGAGGTTATATCGGCATAGAACTAGCATCTATGTTGGCAAAGCACGGAAAAAAAGTTCAAATTTTTGAAGCGCAAAAACAAATTCTTAGTTTTTTGGATCATGATATCCAAAATCGTCTTCTTCAAGAATTAACTCGCCAAGGAATTAGTATTTATACCGATGTAAATAATTTAGCAAATATTTCAATCAATCAACAAGATACCATCATTAGTGCAATTGGACGTGAAACCCAATTACCAGAAGGCATTGATAAGAATAATTTACCCTCAAATATTCACATAATTGGAGATGCTAGTGAAAAATTTAGACTAGCACATTACGCTTATATGCAAGCTAGGCAATTAGCTCATAAACTTTTGGATCAGAATTTTAAATTTAGAGAAGATCTAATTCCATTAGTAGTCTTCTCTCATCCTGAGCTTGCCAGTCTAGGAATTACAGAAAATTCTGCTCGAGAAATTTATCAAGATTCAGAAATTAAAACCATTATGATCAATTGGGCTAGTAATGCAAAAGCAAGAATTATAGGTGCAGAAAGAGGTTTTACAAAATTAGTTTATTTAAAGTCTTCTGGACGAATTTTAGGAGCACATCTTATCGGTCAATCTGCTACAGATTTGATCTCTGTTATGATACCCATACTGCAACAAGACCTTAGCCTTGAAGATATGAAAACTTGGATTTTCCCACATCCAACTCTTGGGGAGATTTTTGCCATATAGAAAAATGCTAAAATTATAAATGTGAAGAATCTGGCCCATCCCATTTCTTATAGTTTTAATCTCAATCAAGGTGCTCGAACTGCCGATTTTCATGGCTGGGAAATGCCGACTTTCTATTCCAGTATTATCGAGGAACATAGAGTTGTTCGTAATCATTTTGGTATTTTTGATGTATCTCATATGGGTCGCTGGTGGGTTGTGGGGCAGTCCGCCCAAGAATTTTTAGATTATTTGACTACCAATGATCTTACTAATCTAAAAAACTTTAAGGCAGTTTATACTCTTTTATTAAATGAGGAAGGAGGGATAATAGATGATTTGATTATCTATAAATTCAATCCAGAAAAATTTCTTGTAGTAAACAATGCTGGTAATCATAAGGCTGTCACAGACTGGTTTTTACACCACAAACAAAACTACCAGGTAGATCTTCACGATATTTCTAGCAGTATAGGTCAAATCGCGGTCCAGGGACCCCAAGCTCAAACTATTTTAGATCAATTATTGGGAATCGATAAATTAAAATATTTTTCTTTTACTGAAATAATATACGCTGGTGAGAATATTATCATTTCTGCTACAGGTTATACAGGTGAAAAAGGCTATGAACTTTATGCAAAAAGTGAAGTTCTAATGTATATTTGGAATAAATTAATTTCAAATCACAATGGATTACCTTGCGGATTAGGCGCGAGAGATTTATTGAGATTGGAAGCAGGTTATTGCCTGCATGGGAATGATATTAGTCCATTAACAACACCTTTTGAAGCAGGACTTGATTGGGTTTGCAAGCTTAATAAAACTAATTTTATTGGTAAATCTAAATGCCAAAATAAAACCAAAAACCTGGTGGGCTTACTATTCGAGGGAAAAACCAAAATAATACCGCGCTCTCACATGCCGATTTTACTCAAAGATCAAAAACTAGGAGAAATCACTAGTGGTAATTTTTCTCCTTATCTAGAACGAGGAATCGCGCTAGCTTATCTAGACCTAGGCTTTGATGTAGATTTTGTTGAGCTAAAAATAAGGGATAACACCTATGTCGCTCAAATAACAGCACCCTGGTTTTACCGTAATATTAAAAATGATTAATAAAATTTAGCCCCAATAGGTCGATTTTATCTATAAAATATAAGTCAATCATGCCTAAAGAATTCTTTAAAACTCATGAATGGATATCAAGTATAGGTAACAACAGATACCAGATGGGAATCAGCAAATATGCCAGTGACCAATTAGGAGATATTGTTTTTATTGAAGAACAAGACGCTAATAAAATATATGAACCTGGTTCTAGTCTAGCAATTTTAGAATCGGTAAAAGCTGTAGGTGATATTTATTCTCCCTTCAAAGCTAAGTTGATTCAAACAAATCAAGATTTAATTTCAAACCCGGAAGAGCTTAATGAAAATACTTGGGTCGTCGAAATTGAGGCTACTGATGCAAAAAATAGTATTGAGAATGCAGATACGATGGATAAAGATGCTTACTTAGAATACTTGGAAACCTTATAGAGAATGGTTTTAATAGCACCATCAATTTTATCTGCTGATTTTTCCAGGCTTAGTGATGAAATTCAAAAAGTAGAAAATGCTGGTGCAGATTGGTTGCATATTGATGTGATGGATGGTTCTTTTGTACCTAATATAACTATCGGTGCGCCAGTTGTAAAATCAATAAAACCCCATACCAAACTGTTTTTAGATGCACACTTAATGATTTTTAACCCCGAAAATCATATACATGATTTTGCTAAAGCTGGAGTTGATTTGATAACTATACATATGGAGGCATACCGTCTCTCAACTGTTAATTCCGAATTTTTAACCCAAGAAATTCCAAATAAAGGTCCTTTTTGGTGGGGCTCTTTGACTCAAGAAGAATGGGAATCACAAGGTAAGAATACTAATGATTACGCCATTAATAAAATTTTCAATACTATCAATCTTATAAAATCATTTGGTCTTAAAGTAGGAATATCAATAAATCCAGCCACGCCTGTATCCTGCTTAGAGTCATTAATAAAACATATAAATTTAGTTTTGCTAATGTCAGTCAATCCGGGGTTCGGAGGGCAAAAATTCAAACCTATAGTAATAAAAAAAATTCATGAACTAAAAGAATTAGCTAAAAAAAACAATTTAGAAATTGGTGAAGATATTCAAAATCAAATAGCTATTGAAGTTGATGGTGGTGTGACCATTGGTCATATAGCCGATGATTTAAAACAAGCTGGAGCAAATGTTTTAGTGGCTGGTTCAGCAATTTATGGGTCAACAAATATCGCTAAAACTATCAAAGAGCTAAAAAATTAAGGATTCGCTGAAAAACGAAGTTTTGAGGCGGAATCCGCCTAACAAATATATTAAGGATCCACTGAAAAATCGACGAAGTCGCATTTTTCAGTGGATCCTTAAGGAATTATTCTCATAATCTTTGATAAACAAATTACTGCAAAAAAAACCAAACACAAGATCATAAAAAAGCTGGTAAGAGCTCATGCACATTAAACTAGCAAGGCTAAGACGCCCAGTTAGCGCCAGAAAAAAAAGTCCAAAACCATGAGCGACAAGAATACCTACAATGGGTCCCAAAGACTTACCGTTAAAGGATCTCAGCACAAAATCATTTGATAAATGCTTAAAAAGAAAAGTGATTAAAGACAAAGGCAAAAGCCCCAAAACATATCCAAAGCTAGGCTGAAAAATATAGGTCCAACCTCCGCCATAAGCAAAAAGGGGCAGACCAATTAATCCAGCTAGTAAATAAATTATAACTGCAATAAAAGCGTAATTCACTCTAAAAGCCAGACTCAAGGCAAATACAGCGATATAAATCAAGCTGTATTCATAAGGCACTAAAGTAGAATTTGAAAAATCATACTGCAAAAGCGTGATCTGACTAAATGTAGCCAAATACATAACAGTCAAACAAAAAATAATTTTTATGAATCCTAGAATCATTTACCAGTAAGGGATTTAACTTCCCTAACTATATCTTGAACCGATAAACCATAATGGTCAAGAAGCTCGTAAGCATCTCCTGATTGCCCAAAAATATCTTGGACTCCCAGTCTTTTGAATTTTATATGCTGGCTGGCTTGCTCAAGAATAGCTGAAGCTACAGCATCACCCAAACCACCCTCAATATTATGCTCCTCGAGTGTTAGCACGCACCCAGTCTTGCTTGCACTCTTAACAATGGTCTTTGAGTCAAGAGGTTTTATGCTAGCTGAGTTAATCAACTCTACTTTTATTCCTTCTTGAGCGAGAATCTTACTTGCTTCAATCGCTCTTGGAGTCATCATCCCACAAGAAATCACAGTAATATCAGATCCTTCGTGAATGATATTAGCTTTGCCGATTTGGAATTTATAATCCTTATCAAAGCATACCGGCACTTTAGCGCGCCCTAAACGCACATAGCAAGGACCGTGATAATTTGCTATCTCATAGATTGCCGAGTACGCTTCCTGAGCGTCAGCTGGCACTATAACTACCATTGTGGGTATTGAGCGCATTAAAGCCAAATCTTCTATGACTTGATGACTTGCTCCGTCTTCACCTACTGTCAAACCAGCGTGAGTAGCACAAACCTTTACATTAGCGTGATTATGAGCGATTGAGTTACGCACAAACTCCCAAGCGCGGCCAGCCGCGAACATAGCAAAACTCGAAGCAAAAGGTATCTTGCCAGCCAAAGCCAGTCCAGCAGAGACTCCCATCATATTGTTTTCAGCTATACCCATATTAAAAAATCTATCAGGAAATGCTTTGGCGAATAGTTTGGTTTGGGTACTACCTGAAAGATCTGCATCCAAAACAACAACATTAGAATTAATTCCTCCAAGCTCAAGCAAAGCCTGTCCGTAAGCCTCTCTAGTAGCGATTTTATCGCCGAGTTTCCATTCTGTTTTTATATCTACCTGCGCTCCCATTAAACTTTTAACTCCTCTAATGCTTTTGCTAGATCTTCATCTTTAGGAGCGACTCCATGCCACCCGACTTGATCTTCCATAAAACTTACACCCTTACCTTTTACTGTTTGGGCTAGGATGCAGACAGGCTTTGAGCCTTTTGATAATTCTTGTGCCCGAATTAAAGCGCTATTAATTTGGTCGATATCGTGCCCATCGATTTCTATCACTTCCCAATTAAAAGCATGAAACTTTTCAGCGACAGGATGAAGAGCCATAGTCTTTTCGGTCCAACCGTCTAATTGAATGCGATTGCGATCAATGATAGCGGTGACATTACTAGCACCGAAATGCGAGCAAGCCATCACAGCTTCCCATGAAGAACCCTCTTGAAGCTCACCATCACTCAAAATCGCAAAAACTCTGCGATCACTTTTATCTAATCTAGCGGCTAAAGCAAAACCCAAAGCATTGCTCAAACCGTGACCAAGTGAGCCTGTGGAAACCTCGACACCCGGTACGCGAGAGCTATCAATATGCCCTTGATAAGGTGAGCCTAACTTACGAAAGCTCATGGTCTGCTCGATCGGGAAAAAGCCTGCAAGCCCCAAAGCGGAATAAACAGCAGGTGAGCTATGTCCTTTACTTACCACCAAAATGTCTCTATCAGAGGATTTGGGCTCAATCGGGTTATATCTCAGATGAGGAGCAAAATATAGAACAGCGAGGATATCAGCAATAGATAGCGAGCCACCTGGATGACCTGATTTAGCGGCATGAATCATTTTTAGAGCGTTTTCTCTGATTAATTGAGCTTTTTTAAAAATTTCAAGTTTGTTATAGTTACTAGCCAGCATTAGAGCTAATTATCACATAGTCAATAAGCCAAAAACTATTAAATTTTAGAGTTTGACAAGCAAAAATAACTTAGCCCTTGGCTACTGAAATCTTCTCGGAAGACCCGAAGTCTAATAAACCTTCCGGGTGGAGGATTTGCATATAATCATTAATTTCATCGATGATGGCTTGAAGCTTTTTGTATTCTTTATCTGCTTCTTTTTCTACTACATCGACTCCTTTGTATTCTTCTTTGATTTTTAAAATTTCCGACTGAGCTTTTTGGGCACGCGTTAAGTCATGAACAAATTCAGAATGTTTGAAAGTCAAACCCTTCTGTTCTTTTAATTGCCGAGCAATAGCAATTATTCTCTTTTTTTGTTTTTCACTTTTCGCCATTGATAGTTAGCTTATCATTTTTATATAAGATTAGCTGTAGCAGCACTAGTTGCTTGAGCTAAACCTAAACTGGGAGTTTGGTTTTGTTGGCTTGGACTAAGATTTGACTGAACCGAAGCTAGGGCATCTAGCCCTGTTTGTGCTAGTTTTCCTAAACTATTGGCAGTGGAATCATTTGGAGGGTTAGCTACCTTTGCAATTGAATTATTATTGACTTGATTCATTTTTGCTCCTTAAATGAAATACTATTCATTTTATTGACAATACCTTGCTTTCTTAATCTTAAATTTACTTAAGGAAAGACATGGTATAGTTATATAAATCAAGCTGTTTATTAAAATTGACAAGAGTTTTATTAAACTTTTTTAATCTTCGGCAGGGCTCTTAGGCTTTGTTAGTGCGAGGGTTAAGGATTCGCTGAAAAACGAAGTTTTGAGGCGGAATCCGCCTAACAAAAATATTAAGGATTCACTCCCTGAGACAAGATTCATTCTTGGCTCAGGGTTGAAAAATCGACGAAGTCGCATTTTTCAGTGGATCCTTAAGGATTCGCTGAAAAACGAAGTTTTGAGGCAGAATCCGCTTAAATTTCCTAAAAATCATACAAATTAACTAAACATTATATTCTAGTTAAAAAAGTGGGTTGATTTTTAAGTTCTAACTTGGATAAGTGAGTATTAGAAATGAAACGATTCAAGTTTAAGCTCTCTGCTGTTTTGCGCTATAGAGATATACTAAAAAATTTGCAAGAAGCAAAAGTAATTCAGGCCAATAAGGCTTGTCTTGAAACAGAACAAGAATTAATTAACCTCACACAGCGTCAGCATAAGGTTTATGAAAATATGGTTGAGAATGCCGAACATAAATTTTCTTTGGATGATCACCGAGACTACCAAGCTTATAACCAAATGATTATTTCAGAAACATCAAAAGAAAAAACCAGATTAGCCAAAAGAAAAAAAACGCTAGAGTATGAAAATACAAAATTTATAGTCTTTGCAAAAAACAAAAAAACTATGGAAAAGCTCAAGGATAAAGCATTTGAGCTACATCAAAGAGATATGCTTGCGTTAGAAATGAAACAAATAGACGATTTAGTTAATAGTAGATATAGGGTTGAAGAAGAATAATGGCAAACAATTTATCAGTTAGTAATAAAGCACAAGAAAAAGTTAGTAAAACTAATAACTCCGATTCTAAAAAATCTACGAATTCGGCAAATGTATCATTTATAGATATTATAAATAATCAAGATTCAAAATCACAAGCAAATTTTGGTGAGACAAAAGCTTCGCAAAGTTTTAATTTTACAAACAATAAAGTAGAGCCATCAAAAGTAACAAAAGCCACAAAACAAATTATCTCGGAAATTAAAAAAGAAATTTCAAACTCTCAACAAGACAAAGATTCACAAACCACTTCAAAGACAAAAAATGAAGAATCACAAAAAACTACAAATGAAAATTTAACAAGTCAAAAAAATAGCTCTGAAAAAAACGTGAAAATAGAGGATAAAACCCAATCTGAATCAAAAATAGATAAATCAGCACCTATTACTGTTGAAGAGGAAGAGAAAAATTCACAAGATGAAGAAATTAATTACCTTGTACTTTCAGAAATAAAAAACAAAATCAATACTGAAATTCAGGTGGTATACGATCAGATAGCTAAAATTGACATAAATACACCAGAAGGAGTTAATCAAATTTTAGATCTTTCTGCAGAGCTTGAAATACTTGGAAAAATTGATGAAAGTGTTACAAAAAAAATGGAAGTTATCGATCTTCCTTACAAAGATCTTCTTAGTTTGGATGATATTCAATTCGAAACTAAAGCAAGCGAAGTTATCAATTTGGAAGATCAATCAAAAAATACTCTAGAGCTTAATGTAGAACAGTTTGACAAAAATAAAGTAAAAGATGAAATATCTAAGAGTGTGGGATATTTAATAGGTTCAGAGATGAATAAAATTATTGAAAATAAAATTTACAGAGAATATGGTATTAAAATTAGTTTGCCATCTGTGGAAGATCTTCCCAAGGATCTAGACCCAACTAAATATTTATTAGGTAAAGTAGATGACGAAGAAATCGAGATTCTTAATATTAAAGCAAAGAGATTAATTATTGACCCAGATCTATTTAAAAAACTTAATGATCAAGAAAGAATTTTGACTATCGATGATGATATGTCTGAGGATATGGAAATTACTGGTTCTGAAGAGGCTACGATAATTCCCAATATGGATGAGGGTTTTGGATCCGAGATGTCTGATATGGAGGCTGATTCTTTTAATCAGCAAGCTCAAGGCGATACCTCCCAACTAGTCCAAGTGAGCAATGCTGGAATTAAAAATACGGATATTTTTAAAGTTAATTCAAAAATTCAAATTCATAAAAATCCAGTCAGTCTAAATGAACTGCCAAATACTATAACACGTGAGGCAACGAAGGTAACTCCAGGTAGCAAACAAGAAATAACAATGTCACTCTCTCCTGGAGATCTCGGACAAATAGAGCTTAGTATCAGTAGAGGTGCAGACAATAAACTTGAAATTAAGATGGTTTTCACTCAGGATAACGCCATGAACACTGTCG
>JBEAYS010000171.1:0-3275 GCA_041170505.1 Cyanobacteriota bacterium | reverse complement strand
ATCGTTTTATGCATGTGCAAGAGCTCATTCGCATGGGAGCGCAAATAGACGTTAGAGGAAATACAGCAATTATTAGAGGCAAAGAATATTTGGAAGGGGCTTCTGTAATGGCAACAGATCTTAGAGCTTCTGCAAGTCTGGTTATTGCAAGTTTAGCAGCTAGAGGACAAACTACGATTGAGCGAATTTATCATCTTGATCGCGGATACGAAAAATTAGAAGATAAACTCAATCAACTAGGTGCCAATATTAAACGGATTCATTAAGATGAAAATTACAATCGCTTTATCTAAAGGAAGAATATTTGAACAAACCATCCCTCTTTTAGAGAGGATAGGCATTACTTGTAACGAAGATCCTGAAACATCAAGAAAACTTATTTTAGATACCAACCAAAAAGATATAAAGCTTATTATTGTAAGAGCTACAGATGTGCCAACTTATGTTGAATATGGCGCAGCCGATATTGGTATTACAGGTAAAGATATTCTTGATGAATATATGGGCGAAGGACTTTATCAGCCCATTGATCTTAATATTGGCCGATGCAAAATGATGGTAGCGGCTAAACAAGATTTTGATTATGCAGGGGCTGTTCAAAAAGGTGTCCGCTTAAAAGTCGCGACAAAATATGTAAAAGTGGCTAAAGAACATTTCGCAAAAAAAGGCATGCATATTGATTTAATTAAGCTTTATGGCTCAATGGAATTAGCTCCGCTTGTAGGTCTAGCAGATGTGATCGTAGATTTAGTGAGTACAGGTAAAACTTTGAAAGCTAATAATCTCGTTGCAGTCGAAGATATTTCTGACATCAGTTCACGATTGATCATTAATCAAGCATCATTAAAATTAAAAAGAGAACTCTTGCAGCCTATTCTTAGTCAATTTGAAAAAGCACTCACAGCATAATCATACCTATGATTCAAATTAAAAAATTAAATACCCAAGACTCAAACTTTAAAGATCAGTTAAGTCAGCTTATTTTCTTTGAGGCTGAAGAAAATACTGAGATTGAAAAAACGGTCGCAGAAATTTTAAGTGATGTAAAAAAAAGAGGCGATCAAGCGGTAATTGAATATACAAAAAAATTTGATCACGCAGATTTTTCTAGTATGGAAGACTTTGAAATCTCTAAAGAAGAATTAAATTTAGCTTTGGAAAGCCTTCCTAAAGCATCAAAAGATGCCCTCGAAGAAGCTGCTAAAAGAGTTTTTGATTATCACAATAAACAATTAATGAGCTCATGGAGTTATACCGAAGATGATCAAACTTTACTTGGTCAAAAAGTAACTTCGCTGGATCGAGTTGGTTTATATGTTCCTGGAGGAAAAGCAGCTTACCCCTCTTCAGTGTTAATGAACGCAATTCCAGCAAAAGTAGCAGGCGTTAAAGAAATTATTATGGTGGTCCCATCTCCTTATGGAGAAAGAAATCAGTTAGTTTTAGCTGCCGCAGCGCTCGTTAAAGTTGATCGTGTATTTTCAATTGGCGGTGCTCAAGCAATCGGTGCACTTGCTTATGGGACGCAAACGATCCCTCAGGTCGATAAAATCGTAGGCCCAGGCAACGCTTATGTTGCAGAAGCCAAAAGAAGAGTATTCGGTGTGGTTGGTATTGATATGGTCGCAGGACCTTCAGAAATACTTATCATCGCAGATGAAAAATCGAATCCAGATTGGATTGCGATGGATTTATTTTCTCAAGCTGAGCATGATGAGCTAGCACAGTCGATTTTAATTAGCCCAAGCGATGCGTTTTTAAATCAAGTTCAAGAGAGTATTAATAAATTAATTGATACCATGCCAAGAAAAAAAATTATTGAGACTTCTTTAGAAAATAGAGGTGCAATGATCAAAGTAAAAAACTTAGAAGAGGCAGCCGAGATTTCAAATTTTATTTCACCTGAACATTTAGAGCTTTCGGTAGATGACCCAGATATGCTCGTTAATAGCATTAAACATGCGGGCGCTATCTTTATGGGAAGAAATACATGCGAAGCTGTTGGCGATTATTGCGCTGGCCCGAATCATGTTCTGCCTACATCAAGAACAGCAAGATTTTCTTCGCCACTTGGTGTTTATGATTTTCAAAAGCGCTCAAGTCTAATTAAATTATCTCATCAAGGCGCACGCAAGCTTGGAAAAATTGCCTCGGTTTTAGCTCATGGCGAAGGACTTCAAGCCCATGCCAAATCTGCGGAATATCGAATAGATAATGAGTAAATTTTGGAGTAAGGTTGTCCATGGCTTAACGCCATATATTCCTGGCGAACAACCTAAACTCAATAATCTAATTAAATTAAATACTAATGAGAATCCTTATGGACCAAGTCCAAAAGTCATTGCAGCAATTAAAGAATTTACAGATGACACTTTAAGGCTTTACCCGGATCCAAATTCAGAGGCTCTTAAAAAATCAATTGCAGATTATTTTAATGTTAAAACTAATCATGTTTTTGTGGGCAATGGTTCGGATGAAGTTTTAGCTATTGCTTTTCAAGCGCTCTTAAAACATGACGCGCCCATTTTATTTCCTGATATTTCTTATAGCTTTTATCCGGTATATTGCAAACTCTACGAGATTGATTTTAAAACTATTCCCCTTAACGATTCATTTGAAATCGCATTAAATGACTATTTAATGCCTAATGGAGGCGTTATTTTTCCAAATCCAAATGCGCCAACGGGCATACCACTTACCTTAAAAAAGATTGAAGCATTTCTTGATAAAAATATTGATTCTGTAGTGATCGTAGATGAAGCGTATGTGGATTTTGGCACAGAGTCCGTTATTTCTCTTATAGAAAAATATAAAAATTTATTGGTCACACATTCATTTTCTAAATCGAGATCATTGGCAGGACTAAGGCTTGGTTACGCTATAGGCCACCCAGATCTTATCGAAGCTTTAATTAGAGTAAAAGATAGCTTTAACTCTTATCCGATTGATCGATTAGGATTGGTTGCCGGTATTGAATCCTTTAAAGATGATTCCTATTTTAAAAATACCTGCCATAAAGTTATTAAAACAAAATTAAATTTTGTTGATAAATTGAAGGCTCTTAATTTTTCAGTTCTTCCTTCAGGCGCCAATTTTGTTTTTGCTCAACACACCTCTCTTGATGGAAAAATCATCGTAAGTAAATTAAGAGATTATGGAATTGTAGTGAGGCGCTTTGATAATCCAATACGAATCTCTTCCTATATTCGATTCACAATTGGATCGGATGAAGAGATGCAAGTATTGCTTGAGACGTTAAAACTTATTCTAAGCAC
>JBEAYS010000170.1:0-7652 GCA_041170505.1 Cyanobacteriota bacterium | reverse complement strand
AATTCAAACCAATTATTTGCATGATTTATTTTGTTTGGTTAGTTATTTAAAATGAATTGTTGATTAAATTATTTACAATTTGCAATAAACTTAGATTCTATATTATTTTGTGGCCTAAAATTATAAAATCATGAATATAAAAAACTTAGAATCTGTAAAATTAAACTACGACCTAGCTTTGGAGCTTTTTGAGCCCAATTTTTCAAAGTTTTATTCTAGTTTAGAACCTAAATTAAACGAACTAAAACAAATACTCAAAAACTCAAACACAGAAGGAGTAACCCAATGTGAATACTTCAAGTGGTTGGATTTTGGATACCTAAGAAAAACAAATGAGATTACAAAAAAATTAGCAAGTGAATTGCGTAGTAAATCCTATCTAAACCTAGTCCTTATGGGGATGGGGGGCTCGGGTATTAATGCCATGGTTTTAAAAAATGCTTTGTATGAATTTACTCCTAAATTATCAAAAAAATCACAGATAAATCTAATGATACAAAACAATCTAGACCCCAGCTCCATGCTTGCTAAGCTTGAGAGTATCAGTCATGAACTTGATAAAACACTTTTTGTACTAGTTTCAAAATCAGGTGGCACCGATGAAGTAAGACGCAGTTTTAATATAGCTATTGATTTTTGGAAAAACAAGTCTGGCTTTTCTTGGGAAAAATTAGCGCGCCAATTAGTGATTATTACCGAGCCCCCTAGAGCGGGCAAATCTAACTTCCTCCACGATCTAGCACTCGAGCTAGAAAACAAAACCGGAATTAGACTAGCTTACCTAGAAAACGACCCTAATATCGGTGGTAGATTCTCTATGTTCTCGCCGGTAGGAATGTTCCCAGCTGAAATGATGGGGCTTGATAGTGATACGCTGATTGTCTCTGCTGAAGCCGTTTTCAATAAGTTTTTGAATTGCGATAATCAACAAAACGACATAGCCAAGCTATCTGCTTTTGATATTTATCTTAGTCGCCAAGATTACCAGCATCGCTATAGCATGGTTTATTCTGATTCATTAGAGGCTTTCAATAAATTTCGTGCTCAGTTGAAGGGTGAATCTCTTAACAAGACTGGAATTCTATCAACTGTACATATACCTGGCATTGGTACTGTTAATCATCATTCTGATTTAGAACTTTTGCTCAAAAAAAATAATGGTTTAGTTATGGAGCAGATATTTTTTACCAATCCCTGTGCTGATCATATTAATGAGGAGAGCTTAGACTGCCTTATGGATTTGCAAGCTAGCTCAAATCATCAATCTCTTTTGAATAATCATATAAACCCGCTTGCCCAATACATTATGCAAAACGGCGCGCCTGTAATTCAGCGCATTTTACCTGGGCAAGACGAAAACTCCTTGGGGCAAGCTTTGATGATGGATATGCTTGGTACTGTTGTTCAAGCAGGTTTGCAGGATGCCATGGGTGCAAAAGATAAACTAGATTTATCAATTCGTCAGTGGGAAGTCGAGCGCTACAAAAAATCTCTTAAGAAGTAGTATCGCCAGCTAGTTGATTTGCGAAAGTTTATATACCAATTCATCGGTATCAATGCCTACTCTATAATCAGGGTTTGTAAATGCGTAACGAATCGTCATCCACTCATCAATTATGAAGGTTGCTGGTACTGGTAATTCGTAGGAAATATCTCCCCGTGTGACTGCTTCATTAAGACCCAGTTCACAAAGCAGATCTCCGTTATTGTCAGATTTGTAAATTAGCTTATAATCTATTGCAGTTTTGTTAGCTTTATCGTAAAGAATCTCATAACTTAGTTTATTTCTTTCTATTGTATTTAAGCACAAGTCAGGTCTTTCTGGAGAAATTACCAGAATCTCAGCTTGATTTTTTTTAAATTCAAGAATTTTTTTTTCAAATGCTCGCAATTTTATATAACAATATGGACTCCAGCCACCTCGAATAAAAGAAAGTATTACTTTTCCTTTTTTGAGAACCTCTTTTAATTCTAGTTTTTGACCTAGAGGGTTGGATAATTTAAAATTTGGTGCTTGCTCTCCCTCCTTTAAGAAATTTTGAGATATTAGTGAGGATTTTAATAATTCAATAGTTTTTACTATATTTTGATAGGTTTTTTGATTAATATTGCCTAATAATAATTCTTGTAATTTTCTTATCTCATTATTTAGAGAACCGCTTATTATCTTGCTGTGATCAAAGGTAATATCTTGACATGAAAGCTTGTTTTTGCTCTTCATAAACTACTCCCATAATTCCCACAAATAAAAATGGCTTTGATTGTTTTTGTTGATTAAAAAATGATAAATGTTTTAGATTGTAACTATCAAAAAAAGTAATCAACTTTATTTGTATTATTAGTAAGTATTAAGGTCTTTGCAGAGGGTTATCTTGCCTTGGGAGGGAATATGAATCTATCTGGGGAAGAATTATCAGCAGTTATAGCCGTAGTTGAAACTGGTAGTTTCAGAAAAGCAGGTACAAAGCTTCATAAATCTCAATCGTCAATAAGTTATTTAATCAAGAGCCTTGAAAATAGGCTCAGAATAGAAATTTTTGATCGAACTGAAAAACAAATTAAATTAACAGACTTTGGACAATTTATTTATAGTAAATCCTTGATTATAAATAAAGTTAATTCAGAAATTTTTGAACTAAGTAAGCTTATTCATGATGGAGTTGAGACTAAACTTAATATTGTTATTTCCGCTGTAACGCCTACTAATTACCTTGCTGAAATTATACAAGAATTTAATTCTCGATTTCCGCAAACTATGATAGAAATTGAGTTTCAGACCTCTAAAGAGCCTATTCAATTATTACTCAACAATCAAGCTGATATGGTTATTTCTTATGGGAAGATAGATACAGCCGAACTGGAAAAAATAAAATGGAATATGATCGAATTTATTCCTGTAACATCTCCTGAGCATCCATCAGCAAGCGAAATTATTACTGAAGAAGATCTAAACTCAATGCCTCAGCTAGTCGTAGGAGGTAGAAGCACCCTACTTAGAAAAACCACAAAAGAAATCGCCGAAAGTTCTGCTGTCTGGTCAATTACTGATTTTTTGGTGAAGCGCGAACTGCTGATTAATTGCTTAGGTTGGGGCTATATGCCCAAGCAATTAGTCCAAAGAGAGCTCAGCGAAGGTATTCTAGTAAAAGTCCCGCAAAAATCTATCTTAATCAAGCAACTCAATCTAGTCCGTAAAAAAACCAATCACTCTGGTCCGGCACTTAGATACTTATGGAAATTATTTATTGATAATGCCGGCAGAGATATGATCAAGCTTGGTACTCAAGAATGGAAGGAGCTAAGCCGGAGTTAAGCAAGTTGCAACTTCTCAATATACTTAGCAAGCAAATCCACTTCGATATTAATCACAGAGCCGATTTCAAGAGTCGCTAAATTAGTAAGCTCCCAAGTCTTGGGGATAATACAAACTTTAACTAAGTTATCTTTTATTTCAGCAACAGTAAGGCTAATACCATTTATGGCAATAGAACCCTTATGGATAATGTATTTGGGAAGATTAGGCGGGACCGAGATAAAAAGCTCGTAGCTCCCTTCACGGTTTTCGATTTTCTCAAGTCGCCCCATTCCATCTACATGACCCTGGACTATATGCCCGCCCAGGCGATCACTTAGTCTCAAACAGCGTTCTAGATTGACTTTTGTGCCAATAATAAAATTCTGAAAATTGACCAGCCTTAAGGTCTCTTCAATAGCTGTCACCCAAAAACTATCAGAATCAATCTTAGTAACAGTTTGGCAAGCTCCGTCAACAGCAATACTATCACCGAGCTTGAGATCTTCAAGACATTTACTAGACTGAATCTGGATATTTAGATTAGTGCCATCACGCTCAAGCGCTTTTATGGAGCCGATTTCTTCAATTAAACCAGTAAACATAGTAAAAAAATTTTAGCACAAAATCGAATCTACCTTTCTGACAGGGATTCCAGCTTTTTGCATAGCTGATTTGATCTGGCTAATGGTGAGCTCTTGGAAATGCAAAAGCGAAGCAAGCAAGGCCGCATCAGCTCCGCACAAAAAAGCATCAAGAATATGATCAATAGAACCCGCTCCACCACTAGCAATCACGGGTACATTTACGGAGCTAGAGATCAATTTGGTTATTTCCAGATCGTAACCCGCCTTAGTGCCATCAGCATCCATACTAGTTAAGAGCACTTCACCCGCTCCAAGGTCGCAGGCTTGTTTAATCCAAGCAAGTGCGTCTAATCCAGTAGCTTGCCTACCACCTCGCACATAGACTTCCCAGCCACAAGGCGCATGGGGACTACGCTTAACGTCAGCCGCGATAACCACGCACTGAGAGCCAAAAGCTTGAGCGCACTGAGAGAGTAGGTTAGGATTCTTAACAGCACCAGAATTTATGCTGACCTTATCAGCACCTGCTTTTAGCAAGCGAGCGGCATCCTCGACAGAGTTTACACCTCCACCAACAGTCAAGGGCACAAAAACTTTTTTGGCGGTTTTTTCGATAATATCGTAAGTAGCTTTACGCTCCTGGTGACTTGCTGTGATATCCAAAAAACAAATTTCATCAGCACCTTGCTTATAGTAAATATCAGCAAGCTCGACAGGGTCACCAGCGTCTTTAATATCAACAAAATTCGTACCCTTAACGACTCTACCGTTATCAACATCTAGGCAAGGAATTATTCTTTTACAGAGCATGGTTTTAAGGTCTTGTTATAATTTAATTATGGATTTTAGACTCTACAGCGGCGTTTACTATGATAGCAGGAAAATAGTACCAGGTTCTATTTTTGTTGCCATAAAAGGCGAAAAATCTGACGGACACGACTATATCCCAAGCGCCCTAGAAAAGGGGGCTACGCTAATAGTCGCTCAAAAAAATCTCATCTCTATAAATTCTAATTTACAAGCACTATCTCAAAAATTTTCTGACAAATTTTATCTAGTGGATGATACACACAGCGCTCTTGCTGAGATCTCTAATGAGTTTTACGGCAAGCCATCTTCTAAGCTAAAAGTCATCGGCGTTACCGGCACTAATGGCAAGACCACTGTCACGCACCTTTTACAAGTCTTGCTTGATGATAAATCATCCTGCGCGCTACTTGGCACTATGGGTCTAAAAGAAAAACTAAACTCTCCCTACGAAGATCTCAAGCACACGACTCCTCTGGCTGTCGAGACTCAAGAAGTGCTCTCCAGGCTGGTTTCAGAGCAAAAAGATTATTTGGTAATGGAAGTTAGCTCCCATGCGCTCGATCAAAAACGAGTAGGCGGAATTGATTTTAGAGGAGCGATTATCACCAATCTCACTCAAGATCACTTGGATTATCACGTAACTATGTCTGCGTATTTTACAGCTAAGGCTAAAATCTTCTTGCAGACTAAACTCTATGCCATCATCAATCTAGACGATGAGTACGCTGAGCAATTCATCGAAAAAGCAAAATCATCTAATCTTCAGATCATCACTTATGCTGTAAATCAAAAAGCTGATTTTCAAGCTGTTAACATTGAATTTAGCGACAAGGGCTTAGCTTTTGATCTTCTTTATAACGGCTCCACCACCAGATTCACTCTAAAACTAAATGGTATGTTTAATGTCTATAACTCACTAGCTGTGATAGCTGGAGGAGTTCAGGAAGGTTTAGAGATTCAGCATATTTCAAAACTACTAGCGCAAGCGCCGGTGGTCGCTGGTAGATTCGAGCTCATCAAAACCGCTCACAGCCCAGCTTGTATCGTCGATTACGCGCATACCCCCGATGGCTTACTAAATGTACTAAAGGGAGCTAGAGCCCTTATCCCCAGCGGCTCATCAGCCAGGCTGATTTGTGTTTTTGGCTGTGGCGGAGACCGTGACATGACCAAAAGACCTAAGATGGGTAAGATCGCAGATGATCTTGCTGATTATGTTTTTGTGACTTCAGACAACCCTCGCAGTGAAGACCCTGAGCAGATTATCGCTGATATTCTCACTGGCATCCCCGATCTTAGCTCGACTAAGGTTATCCCCGATCGCGCCTCTGCAATCAAATCAGCAATTGAGTTTGCTACGGCTGATGATATCGTAGTCATCGCTGGCAAAGGGCACGAAGATTACCAAATCCTAAAAGATCGCACTATTCATTTTGATGATAGAGAAGAAGTCAGGAAAGTAATTAAGGATCCACTAAAAAATGCGACTTAGTCGATTTTTCAACCCTGAGCCAAGAAGGGATCTTGGCTCAGGGAGTGGATCCTTAATATTTTTGTTAGGCGGATTCCGCCTCAAAACTTCGTTTTTCAGCGAATCCTAAACCAATCTGCGGGCTCTTTTGAATCGGCTTAGTATTTCTGTCTGTCGAAAAACTCGACCATAAGACTTCACCGATGGTATTAAGAGAAGTTTTGGCGTGATTAAAGATCTCGTTAGCGTCTGAGTCTTGATTAATCCAGCGCTGTAGGATATCCATAATTGTCGGCACGAAGAAAAATGATCCGACGATTTTTTCTTTTCTTTGCTCTTCGGCAGTAGGTTTCGTAGAAAATAAAATTATACTCAAATCACCCAGAAACCCACCAATGGATCTAATAGTCCCGAAAATTTTGGCGGCTGTAGAATTAAGACTATTACGAGCAAATAGCAGTGCCGGAACCGCGCCAGCAAGCATAAAGCCTCCGCCACCCAAAGCCAAAAACATTTTCATACGCTCGTTAATATTAGCGTTTGGGTTCATCAGATCATTGACCATAGATTTAAAACCATTGATAACTTTTTGGTTATTATACTTAAAACCATCATCACGACTAAGTTTGCCGATACGGGCTTCCATGTGTTCGAGCACTACATTAATCCCAGAGGATAGACCGTAGGCTAGCTGAAAATTAAAAAATGGCAAAATCGGCAAGAACAAAGTCGGAGCTATACGTGCGATCGCTTCTGGAAGCCTGCATCCCCAAAGAGCTTCAAGCCCAGTGTGGATCTTGACTAGAGGCACACCCCAGCGAGAAAAATTAACAGCGAGATCTTTTATTTTTTTACTAATTGACTTAGGCACAATAGACGTAAAAGGTAACATCGCGCCGAGGGTATGCAAGACCACTGTAGCCCAATTAAACCAAGATGGATAGTTCTTACGGATATAATTGAGGACCTCTTTGTCGCGGTCGATTTCTTGAACATGTGGATTTGATTGAGTTTGGTAAAGGATGCGCCCAGGTTCTAGAGGCTGATTCAGGACTCGCTCGGGTGTGAGATTAACGCGCTCTGGTTGAATAATCTGCTTAGGTTCAACAGCGCTTGCTAGCTGGGGTTTAGCTAGCTCAGTAGCGCGCTTCGGATCCACAGTAGTTAATACCGCGCCTGGACTTTGATTAGGTGTTATCGTTGTGTTCAATGCGTGTCTTTCTTTTGTACTGAAAGATCACATCTAGCTTGGGTCTCGTTGAGTACTTAAAATCTAATCGTGCTTATTGAGTTAGGGCACATCATACACATCATAAACATAGGCATCATAAAGCTCGGGCCAAAAACTGAGCTTGGATAAGAAATTTTAAAGTAATCTTTTAGATCTTTAATTTTTACTGTTAACCTTTGCTAGATGTGTAATCAGTATTTAAAATTATAGCAAATCATGTAATGCGTAATAATATTCTCCTGGGGTTAGTAATTTTAACAT
>JBEAYS010000169.1:0-4882 GCA_041170505.1 Cyanobacteriota bacterium | reverse complement strand
ATACCTTCTTCTTATCTAGAAAGAATATCTAAAGCCCCAAGACCTCATTTGGATAATATTCGTTGGACAGATATACGAAATTTATTTGTATCTTTTCAAAGATTTTATAAACCAAAACCAGGATTGGATTTGAGGGATTTAATAATAAAGCTAAGAGAAAAAATTTTATATAAGTTTTTTCCAGTTTTGGTTGAGCCTCAAGAGGTAGCATTATATTTTATTGATAACAAACCTGTAAGTTGTGAGTGGAATCTTGAATATAAAATTATTAAAGATCCCACAGCTAATATAATCCAAGCAAAAAAAGATTTGTTTATGGATTTGAAAAATGTCTTAAAAGATACCTATCAAATTTATCAAACAACCGAAGTTAAACCCCATATAAGTATGGCACGTATACAAAAACCAGAAGAATTTGATCCAGATGAGGCTAAAAACCTTTTTTTTGATTTACCTCAAGATCGATTCTATTTAGAACACTTAGTCGTTGCAGAAATATCAAAAGATGAGTTTGGTCTAAAATATAACTTTCATAATGTCTAATGATCTATCAAGAAGTTAATTTTAATGGTATTCCTGGTCCAACCCATTTGTTCTCTGGTCTTGCAATGGGTAATTTAGCTTCGATCTCTAATCAAGGTCAGCTTTCTTGCCCTCAAAAAGCGGCTTTGCAGAGCTTGGAAAAAATTAAATTTTTAGCTGGGCTTGGTTCTGTTGAAGCAATTATTCCCCCTCATAGAAGACCTTACTTGGATATTCTGGATTTTTATAGTTACGAAGGTAGTCCTATAGAAAAAATTATTCAAGCTTACTCAGCCGACCCAAAAACTTTTCGGGCAATTTTTAGCTCATCTAGCATGTGGACAGCAAACGCAGCTACGGTTACTCCTTCTTTGGATAGTACTGATAAAAAAGTACATATTACTCCAGCTAACTTGAAAACCAATTTTCATCGATCTTTTGAGTCAAGTGTTAATTATCGTATCATTAGAAAAATTTTCAATTCCAAATATTTTTCTATCCACGCTCCGTTAAATACCAGTAATCCAGATGAAGGAGCGGCTAATCATACCAGACTTGCACCTAGACACGGTTCGAAGGGTGTGGAATTATTTGTTTATGGTGATCAGGCGGGCGATGATATAAACCCGCTCAAGTTCTCAGCTAGGCAGAGTTATTCAGCTTCTTTGCAATTGAGTGAATTACATCAATTAGATCCATCGGCATTAATATTTGCTTGCCAGTCAGCGACTGCTATTAATGCTGGCGTTTTTCATAATGATGTAATTAGTACTGGCAATGAAAATCTTTTTATATATCACGAGAAGTCTTTTAAAGATTGTTCTAATATAATTGATGAGCTTAAACAAAAATATAAATCTACGTGCCACGATGATTTAATTGTAATTAAAATCCGATCGGAAGATTTAAGCTTAGAAGATGCTGTCAAAAGTTATTTATTTAATTCGCAAATAATTTCTCTTGAAGCCCCTTATAGAATGGTTTTGGTGGCTCCTGAGGAGTCTCGAGCCAACTTGTTTGCCAAAAAAATTATAGATAAACTAATCGCTGATAAATCTAATCCGATACAAGAAGTATATTTTTTTGATCTTAACGAAAGCATGAAAAACGGTGGAGGACCTGCATGTCTGCGCCTTAGAGTGGTTCTAAGTGATCAAGAGAAAGAGTCCTGTAATCAAAGATTCTTTTTTGATGATAAGCTCTTTGAGCGTATGGGAAACTGGATTATGGATTATTATCCAGTTGGTTTGAGAGCTGAAACCCTTTTGCAGAGGGATTTTTACAAAAAAACTCAAAAGGCATTCGATGAGCTTGAACTAATTTTTGAAATTCATTTATGATAAAATTTTTCTTTTTTTGGATTCTTTTTCAAAGATTTCAAAAATAGCGCGTGCCAGTTTATTTGGGTTGTGTCTAACTAGATTACCTTTTTGAAGAAGGTTGGTTGGAAAAATTTTTAGGCCCATATTACGCAATTCTGAATAATCTAATTCTACTGGGTATTGATCATCAGCCTTATATTTATCGAGTTGCTTTTTAAAAGGCATAGCGTTATTCACTACTACATAATCGATGATGTTATTAATATTAGTTTTTTTATTAATTGAACTATGAATATGAGATTCAATCGCTCTAACGTGGTCAGAGACTGAATATCCAGAAGTCTCACCAGGCTGAGTCATCACGTTACAGACATAAATTTTTGTAGCGTTTGATTTTGAGATCGCGTCGGTTAATTTTGGGAAAATCAAATTTGGCAAAATTGAAGTATAAAGACTTCCTGGTCCTATAATAATAATTTCAGCTTCAGCCACAGCAGTAAGTACGTTTGGAAGTATCTCAGGGATTGGTTCACGGCAGTATAATTTTTTTATACAGCCATTAGCTTTGGGGATCTGGGACTCACCTTCTATAATTCTGCCATCTTCCATTTCTGCAATTAAGTTCATCGCTTCGTTGCTAATAGGCAGTACTCTTCCACGAGCTTTTAAGATTTTGCAAGCATGAGTTACAGCATCGGCCATATTTTTACTTCCACCAAGCTCTACGAGTGCGGTCAGGAAAAGATTCCCAAAACTGTGCTGTTGAAGATCTTGTGGAGCTTCATCATCAAAACGATATTGAAAAAGTTGAGTTATAACTTCATCATCATAAGCAAGAGCCGCTATGCAGTTCCTAATATCACCTGGCGGGACTATATCAAGTGAGGCTCTCAACCTGCCGCTACTACCACCATCATCTGCTACTGTAACTACGGCTGTGATGTTACTCGTATAGGTCTTTAGACCTCTTAGCATATTAGAAAGCCCAGTACCACCGCCAATAGCTACAATTTTGATGCCTTTATTCTCCATGTGAGCTCTATCGAGAGTCTCAAAAAGAGAACTTTCATCAGGAGCTACCAAGCTTAGCACTTGTTTGTTAGCTTTAAAAAAACTGAATATCAACAAAGTGATACCTATGCTTATAGCAACAATTCCGCTTATAGTAGGAGGAACATGATCCGCAACAAAAGAAAGCGACCCCCAAATGAATTGAGCTATTCGGGTTACAGGGTGAGCTTTAAACACCAAAGCTAATCCAAAACTAATTGTAATTAATCCTATGATCGTAAAAAATAGCCATCTTTTTAATCCGGGAAAGGTATATTTTCTGAGAATTCTTTTCAATTATTTTCCTCTAGCTTTTTACCGATTGATATCGAGGTAAATCAATATGGTCTATTTCTAAAGACAGTTTATTAGCTTCTTTTAGTTCCTGAGTTAAAAAATCAAATATTTCTTGAGCAAAATAAACCGATCTGTGCTTGCCACCTGTGCATTTAAAAGCAAAACAAAGCTCGGATTCATCGCTTCGGCTTTGATTTGTGGAAAAATCCGTCACGAAATCTTTTATTAAGGTTTTGATTTTTTTCAGTCTTTCTTGAATATCAGTTTGTAAAGAAAAAAACTCTTGTATTTCTGAATCTAAACCTGTAAATTCTTTTAATTCTGGTATCCAAAAAGGATTTTTTAGGTCTCGTAAACTAAATAAAAAATCATGCTCAGGTGGATTGAGACCTTGTTCTTCATAAAATTTGTGACCGTATGATATTATTCGTATTAACATATGCCTAGGATATATTTAATTATATTCCAAGAAAAGCGCAAGCTTTCGTAAATGTTTATTTTTTTTCTTATATTTATATTATGCCCAAAAACAACAGAGAAATTGGTACAAAAAATGAAGATTTAGCTATTAAATATCTCCAAAATCAGGGCTATACAATATTGGATCGAAATTGGCACTGGTCAAATCGGGGTGAAATCGATATCGTCGCGCTAGATCCCAAGCGGTTTGGGCGTGAGTACATAGTTTTTGTGGAGGTAAAATATCGCGCGAGTTCTAAGCTAATGAGTTTAATGGCTTTAAACTATTCTAAAATTCAGCAAATAAAAAAACTTGCTCAAATCTATTTAGAGCGTAAGAATATAAATAAAGATCAATTCGTTAGTTTTGATTTTATTGCAATTCATAAAAATGATATCCAGCACATTAAAAATATTATGGTCTAAAAATAAGCATAGATGTTTATTAGTAATTTCCTTATTCATTTTGAATCCCGCTACAGCTATTTTTACAAATGACTTTAGGTTTATGGACTCTGCAATTTACCATCCGCCCCAAATTCAAAATCAGGCTCTTAATAAAAAAGTAAATTTTTCATTTAAAGATACAAAGCTGTCTTATATTTTACTTTTGCTTTCCAAAGTGGGTGAGTTTAATGTGGTTTTACCAGAGCAGTATGATAGAAATGTTTCTATTACTTTATCCCAAGAGCGTGTGATTGACTCAATTGAGGATATTTGTAAATTAACGGGATTGGCTTATGAATTCAAAGCAAATTCGCTTTTGATCACTAAACCTTCTATTCAAGGAATTAGTTTTATTTCAGTACCTGTAGTGCATAATTCAGCCGCTAAAATCGTTGAAAACTTGAATAATATTCTCTTTAGACAATTGTCTTATATTCAAAACGAAAATCTACCCATGCCACATGCCGCGATAGATACATCGACTAATTCTATAATTTTAGTGGCTAATCCTGAGCAATTGGCTATTGCAAAAAGTTTTATCTTGGAATTAGATAGTCCGCCTCAAATTAGAATTTTTACACCTAGTTATTTAGGTTTAATAGATGCACGAAAGCTCATTAATATGCACTTTTCAGAAGATACTCAGTTTAAGCTCAAGCGATTTGAGCAAAATTCTTTTTTATTAAAAGGCACAAGTCAAGAAGTTAAAAAAGCTATAGAGATACTCAAAGCTTATGATATTCCTCCTCGAATTGTGGATTTGACTATAAAGACTTATGGTATTC
>JBEAYS010000168.1:0-14166 GCA_041170505.1 Cyanobacteriota bacterium | reverse complement strand
GAAGAATTAAAGATTTATACCAGTCAAAATTTTGCAATAATTATTGGTGGAATTAGCTCCAATCCAGGGTTTGGTAAAAAGCTTCAAAACTCAGTCTTTTGCATTGCAGAAAACAAGATTGATCTTATCGCGAGTAAAACTCTATTACCAAATTACGATGTTTTTGATGAAACTAGGTATTTTGAACCCGCCAAGCATGCTTCTGCTTGGTTATGGCAAGATCTTAAGTTCGGCTTATCAATATGTGAAGATATTTGGATTGAAGCTTACCATACAATTTATCAAAAGAATCCAATTGAAGACTTAATATCTCAACAGTGCGATTTGATCTTAAATCTTTCAGCATCACCATTTGAAATTAATAAGATTGAAATAAGAAAAAATCTAATTAGTTCTCTTATTAATAAATATAAAGTACCAATTCTCTATACTAATCAAGTTGGAGCAAACGATCAGCTTATATTTGATGGTAATTCAATGATTTTTGATAAACAGGCAAATTTAATTTTTCAGCTTAAGAGCTTTCAAGAGGATCAATTGACAGTTGATTCTGAGATATTATTCCAAAATAAATGCGATATTATACCCAAAAAAAATTCCAGTAATAAATATCAAGATTTGGAGAAGGCTTTAATTCTTGGTACTAAAGATTACCTAGATAAATGTGGATTCAAAAAGGCTGTTTTGGGTCTATCCGGAGGTATCGATTCAGCTTTGGTTGCCTATTTATTATCCAAAGCCATTGGACCTGAAAATGTAAACGGCTATATGTTATCATCAAAATTTACATCTCAAGCTAGTAAAGATGATGCCCAATCACTGGCTACAAACCTTAGAATTAATTATCAAGAATTATCTATAGAGTCTTTGCATTCAGAACTTAAAAACCTTATAAAACCTCTAGAAGGTTTGGCTGATGAAAATGTCCAAGCCCGCCTGCGAGCCACAATCCTGATGGCTTTTGCAAATCTTAATACAGCAATGCTAATTGCTACTAGTAATAAATCTGAAATTGCAGTAGGATATTCGACGCTTTATGGTGACACTTGTGGTGCAATAGCAATAATTGGAGATTTGCTCAAATCAGAAATTTACGAACTTGTTGATTATATCAATTCATCTTCCATTATTATTCCAAAATCAATAATTGAAAAACCTCCAAGTGCAGAACTTCGACCTGATCAAAAAGATTCTGACACCTTACCAGTATATCCAATTCTGGACAAAATTATAAATGCGTACGTAACAGAACTAAAAACTGTTCAAGAGATAGTAAACTTGGGAATTGAAAAAGAGATAGTAAAAAAAGTTCTGAATTTAATTGATAGTGCTGAGTACAAAAGACAACAATCACCTCCAGTTCTAAAAGTGGCTGGTAAAGCATTTGGTGCAGGTAGAAGAATGCCAGTTGCCCAGGGATTTAAACATCAAATTGGCGGATTTTGGGCTTGAAAATAAACTGTTGAAAATATCTTAAAAAATTCTAGACCATGCCTAAGATAGCCTGAAATATACTATCCCAAACATTAATAACTCGTGCATTAGCGGCAAAGCTGTTTTGGTATCTAATAAGATTTGCCGCTTCTTCTTCTATTGATACTCCACTGACACTTTGTCTTTTTGTTTCTAGAGCAGTCAATAGCCCTTGTGAATTACTTTGTCGAGACAATGCTATATTGCCTCGCGTCCCAAAGTTACCTACCACTTCAGACATTCTATTATTAAAATTATTTGATGAATCATTTTCTACACCTTGAATTATAGATATTCCAAAATGCCCTTCGTTATCACCAAGATTTGTATCCAAAGAAGTATTCATTTTCAGTCGGACAAATGCAGATCCAGCTGGGATAGTTCCCGAATAAGTAACTTTATCAACTGGAGCACCTTGGGAAGCTGGAAAATTAATTGCTGAGCCAATTACAGATCCATTTGAATCGATAAACTCAATTTGTACCAAGCTTGAAGATGATAAAACATTGTTAGTTCCTGCATTCATTTTACTACCATTATTTTTAATTAAACCTTCTATATTAATTTTAATACTTTCATTTGGTATCACGGGAATCTGACTTTTGGAATAATTGCTAGTAGTTGAATCTAAATATATTTTTTCTGATTTTGAACCATCGCTAATTATTGCCGAAGTTCCAAAAAACAGATCTGCAATTTCTGAGATTACCGCTCCATCACTAATAGCCCCTGTTTTACTTGGTGTAAATAAAGTATTATTAGCAAGAATATTTGAATTAACTGTAAAATTACTTGCTTGTGAACCCATAAACAAACCCTCTCCAAGATTTCCGTTAGCAGTTTTTCCTAATACAGAAAGTTTATTTACAGAATTTTTTATATTCATTGCAAAATCGGAAAGTAAATTTCTCATTTCTGGAATTTCCTCATTAGTCATTGTTAGATAACCCCCAATAGTACCGCTTGGATTATCCACAAAACCTAAGTCTGTTTCAAAAGCATCATTAGAAACTAGTTTCAATTTATTAGGATTGACACCAGCACTAATATCGCCATCAACTAATTTAAATTTATATTTGAGTCCTTGACTAGTAAGTATTTCTGTTGAAACGGATTCAGAGCCTTTAACAGTACCAGCAGTTAGACCTAAAATTGCATTGGCTGTACCAGATGAGATAGTAACCTCTGCATTTGAGTTATTAAGGGCATTTTCTATCATAGATGTTTGAATTACAAGTTTACTATCAACATCAAGTGAAGCGATAGCACCTTTTCCACCTGCCGCTTTAAAAGTTTTGTTGATTTTGTCTACGACATCTCTAATTGTAGAATTTGTCTCAAAATTTACAGTAAAAGGACCAGTACTAACTCCACTACCGTTATTAATAGTTAAAGTTATTGAATTTGAACCAGCTGAGATACCCGTAATTGGACTATCATGGTTAGTAAACATATTCGTACCCTTTGTGAGCGCTTCACTTGGGTGGGTTTCTAAAGCAAGTTTAGAAAACTGTCCATCTGGAGCTTTTATTATTTTCAGATTCATTAATCTACTAATTTGATCCATAAGTAAATCTCTACTATCTTCAAGCTCTGAAATGGATTGACCATGGTTTTGTGCGGACAAAACTTGTCCGTGTATTTTACCTAAAGTATCAAGTTTTTCGTTTAATAAGTCTATAGAAGCAGGAAGTTCACCTGATGGTTGAATAGTTAAATTGTTTTCTAAGGTATAAATTGATTGATCAATTTGTCTAAAACTATCAGTCAATGCAACAGCAGAGTTTAAAAAGACAGCCTTGGCAGTCTCTTGTTCTGGACTGGCGGATAAATCACTAGCCGCTTTAAAAAAATCATTTAGCTTAGCGGTGAGACCTGTTTCGCTAGGCTCTCCTAAAATATTATTGAGCTGAATTGTTAGATCTGCAATGACTTCATCCTTACCTAGAGATGAACTTTGTTGGCGAAGTTGTTGGTCTAAAAAATTATTACGAATTCTTTCAATTTTATCAACAAGTACTCCTGAAAGTAATCTTAGTTTTGAGCTTGTGCCAGCATTAATCGAGCTTCCTTCTTGAAAACTAATTGTTTTTCTGGTATAGCCCTCATTATTAGCATTTGCAATATTATTACTCGTGACATCCAATGCAACTTGTGAAGCCAACATGCCTGAGGTACTTATATATAATCCGCCAAAAGTCATTTTTGTTTATTCCTTTTATCCTAAAAAATTTGATAATGAGTAACTAAAAAAATTAGAAGAAGTTCTTATCGATGTCTGCAAAGCACTTTGTGCATTTGATAATTTAACATTGGCTTCAATCATATCTAAATCTTGAATAGCAGATAAATCACTTTCTAGTTTTATATTCAAATCATCTGTGGATGCCTTATACATTTGAGCTTGCTCAATCAAAAGTCCAACCGAACTGATTTTTGAATTAATTTGACCAAGATTAAAATCAATATTATCTAATAACTCTCTAACTCCAATTTCATCATTTGCAGTCAACACGCTTTCTAGATTTGCAAGAGTATTCATTATACCCATTTCAGTACCAAAAACTTTTTCTTGTTTAATATGCAATTCGTTAGTTAGGGAACTTGATGAATTTTTATTAATTGAAATCATCGCTTTTTGATTAGCAGAATTACCTGTTATCAAACTAGTATCAAAATTTAAATATCCATTAGGATTTTCATTTACAACAGCTCCAGAACCACCAGCTGTATTAAAGGATGAATTAATTTTTGAAATTATAGTAGTAAGATCATCGCCAGAACTTATTGAAGTAGTAAAGTTGGTTATATTATTATTACCATCATTAACTGATAAAATCAAATCTCCATTTACAGAACTAACTGGATTTATTACCAAACTTCTTAAATTTGCACTTTTTGCTTCACCTAACAATACATCTTTTATGCTCACACTAGTAAACTGATTATTTATAGATCGTTCTTTTTCATTGTCTTGATTATGCTTATAAATTGCAGTATTAAAAGGAGCACCATCATTTAGTCTCAAAGTTTGAATGTCGGACTGTGCTCCTGAAAATATATATTTTTCTCCAACTTTAGAATTAGCGAGTTGAATTATTGTCTCACCTAGAGTTCTTAATTCATTTTTAAAAATAATTCTTTCATCAGCTGAAGTAGAACCATTACCACCTCTTAAAGCAATCTCTTTTATTCTATCTAAAATATCTTTGATTGATCGCAAAGGTGCCTCTGCTGATTCAAGCTCAGATATTGAGTAATTTAAATTACGATTTATTTGATTGTTTTCTAAAATTCTTCCACCAGTTTCTACAGAACCTATTAAAGCAACTGGTTCTTCATAAGCATTTACGAAGCTTTTACCCTCATTTATTTTTTTTGAAAGATTGATTATTTCTTTTTGATTTTCAGCTACTTGCTTACTTAAAAGAGAAAAAACCATATTTGTACTTAATCGTTCTACCATTTAAACTCCTAAATCCTCAAAAAATCAAATACATTTTGACTAATAATATCTGCAGAGGATTTCATTGTCGCTTGTAAAACAGCTTGAGCTTTATTTACTTCCTCAATTGCTTCCACAACAGGGATCTTAGCTATATCTGATTGTTTAATTTGATAATTCATTTTTAGTTCACTACTTTTTTCAGTTATTGCATTAAACTTACTTACCAAATCACCTAATTGAGCTTTTGTAGCAGTTATGTGATTGAGATTCTCATCAATATCTACTATTAGATTCCTAAGAGCTTCACTATCATTAGAGTTATAGGCTTCATCTAATTTACTAAGTATTTCTCTAATATTTGCACTTGTACCTTTTGAAGTAGTTATACTTAAACCTAAATTAGAAAGAGTATTTGGTAGATTTGAACCTTGACTTATAACTACTCTTGCTGATGCATTTTTTTGGTTGCCTGTTATCAATGAAGTATCAAACTTTAATTTACCAGAATCTATTTCTACAATAGAACCCTCACCACCAGATGAATTAAAGGCAGAATTGATCTTTGTAGTAATAGTATTTAGATCATCTCCAGTATTAAAATTTATATCACCAACATTTATGTTTTTATTTCCATCATGAATTAATAGATTAATTTGAGCATTGGATGTTAAAGGAATTACGCCAGGACTCGTCCCAGTATAAGAAGCAGAACTACTTTCAGTTTTGAATAATTTAGAAAGACTTACACTAGATTGAATATTTTCAGTTTTTCTTTCAGCGAGTTCTAATTTACCCTCTTTATAAACAGCATTTGAAAAAATACCTCCAGCACTGTGAGTAATAACTGGAATATTAGATTGTGTTCCACCAAATAAATATTTTTTACCAATTTTAGAATTCGAGAGTCGAAATAGATTCTCTCCTAAATTACGTAATTGTGTACCTAATACTTTTCTGTCATCATCACTAGCAGTATCAGTTGCACCAAGTAGAGCATCTTCTTTTAATTGATCCAAAATTTGCTTCATATTATCTAATGATGCTTCTGCTAGCTCTAATTCTGTGGTAGCTAGTGAAGTATTTTTACCTCTAGCAATAGCCTCAGTTAATTTCCCAGAAACTTCAATTAAATCTTTACTACCATTTAACGTTTCGTAGTTATTTAATAATCTTTGGCCAGTATTTAAACGAGTACTGTGTCTAGCAAAATCAGCTTGGTTACCCAGAATAATATCTCGATTATAAATAAACCTTTGCCAAGTTCCTGATCTTGCTACATATGCCATAAGGGAAAATCCTTGTTTTTTGGACCTTATTAGCTTTAAACCCTAGATTTATTTAAGAAAACCTAGATTTAATGACGTATTTTGTATTATCATTAGATCTAAAGGGATGATTTTTATAAATGTCAGCCACCAATACTAATACTTTTAATCGAGAAAGACTGTATTTACAGGAGAACTCGATACTTGCAAATTTAAAACCTTCAGATGGCAAAATAAATTTTTTACCTAACCCCAAAAAATCAAAAATAGCTGTTGCTATGAGCGGCGGAGTAGATAGCTCTGTCGCGCTTTATCTTCTCAAAGAAGCTGGGTACGATGTAGTCGGAATAACAGCTTGGATTATTTCAGGATCTGGGAGATGTTGTGATAATGGAGTCGTAGATGCTGTAAAGGTTTGTGATCAGCTGGGAGTCGAGCATCATGCCATCGATCTTAGAAAAGATTTTGCAGAAGGTATCATAAAAGAGTTTCATGAATCATACGCTCAGGGCGAGACTCCTATTCCTTGTATTAGCTGTAACAATGATATCAAATGGGGTTCATTGCTTTCTTATTCTCTAGCCAAGCTTGGAGCTACTCACCTAGCGTCAGGGCACTACGCAAAAATAGTACAAGACGAAAACGGTCTTCATCTCTATAGACCTTTAGAAGAAAACAAAGATCAAAGCTATATGCTTTGGGGGCTAACCCCTCAACAACTCTCAGCGACTGTGTTTCCACTAGCGGATTTAGATAAATCAGAAGTAAGAAAAATTGCCAATTTAGCTGAGCTGTGTGTAGCTTCTAAACCTGAGTCTCAGGATATATGTTTTGTATCAAATGGAATGACTAATTCTGATTACTTGCTAAAAATTCTTGGTGAGAAGCCTGGAGACATCGTAGAAACTGACACTGGCAAAATTTTAGGTAAACACAAAGGTAGTTTCAATTATACTTACGGACAGCGTAAGGGTCTGGGTATCGCTCATCCAGAGCCACTTTACGTAGTCAAGATAGACTCCAAATCTAATACAGTTTTTGTGGGCACAAAAAATAAGCTTGCTGGTCAAACCGCCAAAGCTAAAAACAGAAATCTCATCAATGACTATCTGGGAGTTGATTTTAAGGCTTTAGTTAAAATTCGTTATAATTCTGATCCTACTCCCGCTCAAGTAAAACTAATCGGTGACCATGAATTAGAAGTAGAGTTTTATGAGCCAGTAACAGCAATTACTCCTGGACAGGCTCTTGCGATATATGATCTAGAGTCAGGATTAGAATTAATTGGAGGTGCTTGGATATGCTAAAAACATCTGAAGATCCTAAACAAGAAAAGTGTTTTGTGAAAAAGAAAAGAAAAGATTTGATCAGTCTAAAAGATCTCAATGTAAATGAAATCTTGGGGTTACTTGAAAGAGGTGACTATTGGTCAGATCATCTTAATTCAAGATTTTCGATCATACCTCGCACTGTTGATAATCCCATCGTTAGTAATCTTTTTTTTGAATCCAGCACTAGAACAAGGTTCTCTTTTGAAGTAGCCGCAAAAAAACTTGGATTCCATGTCTTGAATTTTGAGCCCCAAAACTCAAGTGTTCAAAAAGGAGAAACTCTCTATGACACTTTGCGCACTCTAGAATCCATGGGCACAAATGCGGCTATAATCAGAACCTCAGAAGAAAATATACTTCAAGAAGTAGCTCCTCTATTAGAGCTTGCCGTTATAAACGCTGGAGCCGGAGCTAATGAACATCCCACACAAGGTTTGCTAGATATTTTAACTATGCGACAACATTTTGGTAAATTAAACGGTCTAAAAGTAGCTATCATTGGAGACATTAAGCACTCTCGAGTAGCAAATTCTAATATTATTGCACTTGGCAAATTTGATGCAAAAGTTTTCCTGGCTGGTCCTGAAAACCTTTTGCCAAGCGATGATTCCGAACTTATTGGTCCGCACACACAAAAAGTGCCTGTGGATTACGCTGTTCAAGAAGCAGATGTTGTGATGATGCTTAGGCTCCAAAGAGAAAGACACGCACTGAGCAATGTAGCTGATAATTATTTTAGAGATTACGGTCTATCTAGAGAAAGATTTAATCTCATGCAAAACCACGCGATGATAATGCATCCAGCACCATTTAATAGAGGTGTTGAGATAGATGGCGATCTTGTCGAGCATCCTAGATCTCTGATTTACAAGCAAGTATCTAACGGAGTCGCCGTCAGAATGGCTGTCCTTGAAAGGGCTCTATAAAATGAAGCACTTACTAAAAATTATTTCGAATAATTCTATCGCCGATAAAATTTTTGAACTCAAACTAGAAGGTGATTTTGGAACTCTAGATTTTGCTCCCGGACGGTTTTTGCATATTAAATGCGCAGATGGAATAGATCCGCTTTTAAGAAGACCTATGAGTATTTGTAATATTGATGATGCTTATAGAGAAATGACTGTGCTTTATCGCGCCGAAGGACAAGGCACTAAAGCTCTTGCAAAAAAAACACCTAATGAATTTTTAGACGTGCTAGCTCCGCTGGGTGAGGCTTTTCCATACGATCAGCTTACTAATAACTCTCGGGTTTTGTTAGTAGGCGGTGGAATTGGTGTGCCTCCCCTTTATTATTTAGGGCGGAAATTAAAACAAAAAGGTCATCAAATACAATCAATACTTGGTTTTAACGCTGCTAAAGATATTTTTTATGAGCGTGAATTTAATAGTTTAGGAAAAACCCAAATCAGTACTATGGATGGTAGCTACGGGCATAAAGGGTTTGTCACGGATATACTGGATGAAAATTGGGATGTATTGTATTCATGCGGCCCGACCCCCATGCTAAAAGCTCTCCAAAACCTTATACCAAAAACTAAAGAATCTTATATTTCTCTTGAAGAGCGTATGGGTTGCGGCGTAGGAGCATGTCTTGCTTGCGTTTGCAAGCCAAGTATAGCTGAAGATTGGGGTAAAAACTATCTGCGAGTCTGCACCGAAGGACCAGTTTTCCCAATGCATGCAGTTGCGTTATAATTATATTAGCCATGACTGATACTAATGAAAATAACTTAAATAATCTTCAACAAGATGGCATAAATGGTGAGCCAAGTAAAAGTATTGATCAAGAATGGAAAGAGTTGCAAGATAAAACTGCGACTTTTTTAAGTAACGAGCTTGAAGAACAGCGAAACAAATATAGCGAGCTTGAAGACCAATACAAACGACTTTGGGCAGACCAACAAAACATCGTTAATCGCTTTAATAGAGAGCGTTTAGATATAGTTAGATATGCCGCTTCAAATACTATTGAGGTACTGCTACCAGCCTTAGATAATTTTGATTTTGCAAAACGCAGTATTAATGGTAATACCAAGCCTGAGGATATTCTAAAAAGTATCGAAATGCTCCAAGACCAATTAATAAACAGTCTTAAATCAGTTGGGCTTGAGCAAATTAATACCAATACCACATTTAACCCCGAGCATCACGAGGCTGTCCACAAGATCGTCGATACCACTAAGCCCGAAGGCACAATTCTAGAAGTTCTAAAAAAAGGCTTCAAACTCAATGATAAAGTCATTAGAGTCGCAACTGTAGTTGTTAGCACAAAAGAATAAGTGTTTAATTACAAAATAACTTTAGAATATAATGGTAAAGATTTTCAGGGCTCACAAGCCCAAAATGGATCAGAAAAAATTCGCACAGTTCAAGCTGAGCTTGAATACGGACTTAGTAAGTTTTTTGGAGAAAATATTGAAACTAATTTTGCAGGACGCACAGATACGGGTGTGCATGCCGTAGGGCAAGTAGTAAATTTCAAGCTCAATCAAGAATTGAACGAGCTAGAAACCAATCCTGATAAGCTCTTAATATCTCTAAACTCTTTTCTGCCACAAGATATGGTTATTAGTAAAATCAAAAACGTCCCCTTAGATTTTCATGCTAGGTTTAGCGCAAAAGCTAGAGAATATAGTTATAAAATCTTCTTACGACGTCACCGCCCCGTCTTGAGACTAGATAGCCTCGCGTGGCATAAAGGACCTCTGGATTTTGAGAGAATGTCTGCTCGCGCTGAAGAATATTTAGGCAATCATGATTTTAAAGATTTTGCAAAAACTAAAGATGAAGAAAATACTTTTTGTAATATTATGGAGTCAAGTCTTGTAAAAGAATCTGAGATCTGTTTTAAATACAAAATCAAAGCAGATAGATTTTTAAGACATATGGTCAGGAGAATCGTAGGTGAATTAATTCAAATAGGTAGTGGGAGTTCAATCTCTCAGCCTTTGTCTCTAAATACCGCTCCATCAGAAGGTTTAACGCTGGTTAAAGTTTATTATTAAGCTTAGCGCGCGGATGAAATTGGTTATAAGCACTCAAAAGGCGATAAGATTGATCTTTAAAAAAGGGACGAAAAAAATCCGAAATTTTAATACCAAGACGATCTTCAATTTGATCCGAGTTCAAACCTTCTTCAATTAGATGAATAATTCTAGATCTTTTCAGAAAAGAATTTTTTAAATCCTGAGTAGTAAGAATTTTAAAAAGCTCAGAACTAGTCAAACGCTCTGTAGTAGCCAAGCCAGAGGCTAGCGATACAAATAAAGGATCCGACAAAGTCAATCCTGTAGATGCAGGAGTAAGAAAAATTCTCTGAACTTTAAAATAGTTTTTAATTAAGTAAGCTAGCTCAGTAGGAATTTTCAAATCACGATTACGAATCTTAAGAGTGTTACCTGCCGAATTATAATCGGCAAGACTAAGAACTATTAATTCCTCAAACGACAAATAAAGCTCATATAAAGTTCTTATCAAAAGGGTTTGATAGCTATCAACCATAAATAATTTTTCTAAATCTTTTTTTTCATAGTACTTATAATCATCCATACTATTAGAAAGACTAATGTCCCAAAAAGGATTTTGATCCAGATTTAACCAATTAACAAATTGTCTTAAACTACTTGATTTCGAAATAAAACTTGCTTCTGTATATTTATCTTGTAAAATTCCTAGATAGATTTTTATACTAGCTTCATCAATTTCTAAGCTACTTTCAAATAAAAAATCAAGAAAATTTTTAATATCTCTTTTTATGTTTTCTATAGTACCCTTAGATTTTTTTGAACTGGAGCTCAAGAAATCAATAAAATAATCCAAAAGTTCAAAATTTATCTGTCTTAAATCCATACTTAATTTCGTTTCTTTTGTTCTAATAAGGATATTAAATCATCTTCTAGATTATATTTCTGAACAAATTTAGTAATAATTGGACTTGTATCAGACCAGCCTATATTCAAGAGATGCTTAAGATGGTCAAGAGGACCTGTGTTTTTATTTAAGGTGCTTGATTCTGCATCAACAATTTCTTCGCTCATATTTTCATTTTAACCATGATTTATAAAAGAGAATAAATCAAAATTTGTTTTTAACTATAGGTTAAGCTATAATGTAATACATGAACGCGAAAACCAGTACCTGGTCTAAATCTTTTAATACCTTACTCTGGGGCAATTCTGTGGCTCTTGCTTGGACTTGGGGCATAGGATTGTTTTTTTCTGTTCAGGTGGCGATACAGTTTGGGTTTAGTGCACTAATAAAATTTGCCACTATAGACGCTGTTGGGCTTGCTTTATTTGGGGTGATAAATTCTTTTATCGCCAAAAAATACAAAAACGCTGATGAGTTTGAGGCGGTTTTTTTATCTAAGGCTAGAAATTTTAAGTTTGCTTTTTTGTTTTATCAGTTTTTGGCTATAACTTTGACAATTTTTTGTTGCCTAAAATATGTAACCTTACCTCTAGGTGTACTGTCGATACTGGTAGCTGGAGTTTTTATCGGTGCGGTGATTTTTTTGGGTGAGGAGTTTGATATTACTCGCATCAAATATAGTCACGCTGTATATAGCTTGCTGATTGGATTTGCTTTTTGGATGTTTTTGAATTCTTCACTTTTTAGTGAGGGGTTTTTCTTGTCTGCGGTTTTTGATTCCTCGACAAATGGCTTAACTGCTACTCTTGCTATAGACCAAGGTTTTGTTAATTGGTTTAATCAGGCTTTTAGTTTTACTCCGCTTTATACTTTTAACTCTGGTGGTATGGAAATGGCTTTTTGGATCCCAATTCTGGTGGGCTTTTTATGTGGTCCTTGGCTAGATATCCAACACTGGCAGAGAGCTGTTCAAATCAAAAAAGAGGGTCTATCGCTCTCGGGAAGCTATATAGTAGGTGGTTTAATTTTTTGGATAATCATGATAGTGGATGGCATGCTGGCTCTTGCCTGTTTTAATCACGGTCTTGAAAATATTCCTGAGTTTTCTTTACTGCTCTCTAATATAGACCCTAACAGTCTTCTGTATTCCGTAAAAAAATCTATCACCATGGTTCTCTCTTCTGAAGCGAGCTTCCATTATTTATTGGGCGCGTATTTAGTGTTTATCGGGCTTTCAGCGCTATCCACTTTTGATAGTGGCTATATCGCATACAAGTGGTATCTAAAAGATATTCTAAAAGATTCAAAAAATCTGATTTTTACTTTTGTAAATCCTCAGCTGATTACTTCACCAATTAGTTTTTATTTTTTTACTATAGTAACAGCGATGGTCTGTTTACATTTTTCTGAGCTGGGTAAGTTTATCGCTAGATTTGATCCGAGCCTGGAAAAGTTCTTCCGCATTGAGCTTGAGTACTATTTGGTTTTTTATGCGGCGTTTTTTGTGGTTTATGCAGTTGCGTTTTTTAGAAATATTCTAGAAAAAAATTCTGAAGTTTCTTTTTCGGCTCTAAAGCTTTTTGCTACGGCGCTTTCGGCAATAGCGGTTTTTGGGATTGGTTATTTTAGCGAAAACACTTTAGTCATGGCTTTAGGTTCGCTAGTACCTTTTATTTATGGATGGTTTACTGTTACTAACACCAGTGAGCTTCAGCTCACTCCCCAAGCGCCTCAGCCTAAGCTTATCTCTGCTACTACTATTAATATTCCTCCAGAATCAAGCGTCAATATCACTCCTAGCTCTCAGCTTCCAAAAGGTGCTCAGGCAGTGAGTCTCAAGGGATGTTATATCCAAGATGGCTGGTTCTCGCATCAGTTTATCCCTACTTATCAAGATACTAATTCTGTGGGCAATGTTTATTTCGCGATGTATTTGATGTGGGTCGGCAAAACGCGCGAGCTGTTTTTTAATCATGCTATTCCGGGCTTTGATCCCAAAACCTCTAGCTATTTGATTTTGACTCGTGGTATTGAGCACAAATTCCAAAAAGAAATAAAAGAATTCGATGAAGTAGTTATCCAAATCCGCATCGCTGATTACAATAGAAAATTCGTCACGCTCGAGCATCGCATACTGACTACTGATGGCGAGCTGGTCGGCAAAGGCAAACAGGGATTGATGTTTGTGGATTCCAAAAACTATTCACTAATCGATCTGCCAGCTGAAATCCAAGCTGGGTTTTTACCATTTGTCGAGTTTAAGGAAGGGATTAAGCTTTAGACCCCAGCTGAGCTTCTGTAAGATCTACGCTTCCGTCAAGGTCTGGGGAGTGTTTCACAATTTCTCTGGTTAGATTCTTAAGCAATTTTTTCAAATCATTTTTTATAGAATCAAGCTTTAGTCTCTTTTTTATGGCGCTTCCGTGGTAGCTAAGCTGGTCTGGTTGGTTTTTTCCTTGTATTCCTTTTAATTGTGGATTTCGCTTTATAGTTTCAGCAGTGATCCAATTCTGATGCTTGAGAAGAGCTAGAGCGAGCTTGTCGCCAGCTTTAGCGGCTCTAATTACGGCTAGGTTAGATGGTGAGAAATCTTCCTTGAGAAGGGAGCTATTTTTAAAATTCCTAGGGCTGATTCCTAAAGCTTTAGCGATAGCATTATATGCTGGTTTTAAAACTCTTAAATACTTAACAGATTCTTTAATACCTTTTTTATCTTCACCATCATCGGTTCCGCCTGCAGTCCAGCGTTCGATGTTTTGGTCGCATCTATCACCGT
>JBEAYS010000167.1:0-2962 GCA_041170505.1 Cyanobacteriota bacterium | reverse complement strand
GAATTAATAGCAAAAGCGGCTATATGTGCTGGAGTAGATTTTTTTGCAGGATATCCCATTACGCCAGCTTCAAGCATTTATTCAGCTATGCTCAGACGCCTTCAAGCTGAAGGAAAGCTTGCAATTGGAGCCTCTGACGAGATTTCAGCTATTTCTATGTGTATCGGAGCAAGTATGCGGGGAGCCAAAACCATGACCGCCACATCAGCTCCGGGATTAAGCTTAATGGTCGAGAATATCGGTTATGCTTTTGCCACAGAAACACCAGTCTTAATCGTACTCGGTCAAAGATTAGGTCCTAGCACAGGCTCTGCGACTCAATCTGCTGAAGGTGATATTAGTTTTGTGAAGAATTTAATTTCTGGGGGCTTTCATATTCCAGTTTTTGCAATAAGCTCGATTCAAGATTGTTTTAGAACTACTATTAATGCTATTAACTGCTCAGAACTATTAAGAACTCCTGTCATTTTATTGACAGAAAAAGATATAGCTATGTCACAGACAAATATTGATTTTGATGAGCTTAAGCGTCAAGAAACTGACACTAAAATTATCAACAGAAAATATTTTAATTTTGAGCAAACAAGTGTTTATAAAACATATGATTTTGATCGTAGTGAAGAAGTACCAGAATTTTTGCCGGCTGGATTTGGAACTAGCCACCGGGTAGTAGCCACAGCTTCTACCCACGATAAAGCTGGCAACCTTTCTAAAACCTCACCAGAAGCTCTAAGTGTGATGAAACATCTAAGCGATAAAATCGAAAAAAGAATAGATGAGTATAATTCTTTTATTCTAGATGATTCAGAGGGAGCTGAGACAATGGTTATAAGCTTTTTAGGCATGAGCTTAATAGCTCAATCCGCCATCAAGCAAGCGCGAGCTCAAAACAAAAAAGTAAAACATCTAATATTACATACTTTATTTCCAGTACCCGAAAAAACAATCACTGACAGTCTTATAGGTGTATCTAGAGTCATTGTGCCCGAGATAAATCTTGACGGACAATACGCAAAAATTATTGCTCATCTATTTAAAAACCAAGAATTAATAAGCCTTACATCACTTGCTGGAATTATCAGACCAGAAAAAATTCTGGAGGCGATAAAATGAACCTCGAGTATAAATATATGGTTGATGAGCCAGATTACCCTTACTGCGCAGGTTGCGGGCATACCTGGATAAATAAATCTCTTGAATCAGCTCTTAAAAAAATTAATATAAAGCCAAGCAAAATAAATCTAGTAACAGACATAGGATGCGTGGGGCTTGTAGATAAATTGTTTTTGACTAACACTATTCACACCACACACGGACGCTCAACAGCTGTGGCAACAGGGCTTCAGCTGGCTGATCAAATTTTATTTGATAGCGATGCAATAAATATAATTATGATCGGTGATGGAGGAGCAACTATTGGACTATTGCATTTGATTGAAGCGGCTAAACTAAATGTCAATCTGACAGTGATTCTGCACAATAATTTTGTTTATGGTATGACTGGCGGACAAAATTCCGGTCTTACACCAGAAAATTTCCGCACGGCAACTACTATGAGCGGTAATTTAAGTCCGGGACTACATATAGTCAATATCCTAAAAGCTTCTCATGCTGGTTATTTGAGCCGTAAACTAGCAACAGATAAAGATCTGGATCTAGCTATAAAATCAGCGATAGAATATCCTGGATTTTCTCTTATCGAGGTCGTGGAGCTCTGTACAGGCTATGCTACCAAATGGAATAAAATGACCAAGAGCGATGTTCAAGAAATTCTTGAAAATATGGACGCTGGCGAGCTTGGGGTAATTAGCGAAATCAAAAGAGAAAATTACGGCAATCTTTATCGCTCAGCCTTCCCCAAGACCGCTCCAGTGGAGAGTTTTAAGCCTATAAGCGTTACTAAAAGTACTAAATTAGAATCTGCAATCTCTCTTGTACTAGCTGGTTCAGCTGGTGAAGGAGTGCAGTTCGCTACTAAAATCCTGTCTGAGAGCTCGGTTCGTAATGGACTAAATATTTTACAAACTAATGATAACCCAGTAACTATTGGCACAGGGTTTTCGATATCAGAGTTGATAATTTCGTCAGATGAGATTTTTTATACCGGGATAGATCCGATTAATTATCTGCTAATAAGCTCAGATGATGGTCTGAAACGTTCATTAGATATGGTTTCTAGCTTAAAACCACCAGCTAAAATTATTATAGAGGAGACACTTATCCACCAACTAAAAAATCCTAATAATATTGAAGTTCACGCCTATCCATTTAGAAAACTAGCTCCAGATGTGATGAATATAAATATGGTTATGATGGGATATTTACTAAAACTGGAAACCCAAATAGATTATCAAGATTTTCAGCAAGCCCTTGAAAAAAACATGAAAAACGCTGAAAAAGCGATTTTTGCGTTAAATACCGGATTTAGCTTATAGAAAATTAATAAAAATACGCTAAAGATTAAATATTATTTAGAACTAAAGTGTTTAGACTAATTCGAAAAGTGGAATAAGTTATACATAAGAAGCATGTTTAATGGGGGGAGAGAGACATGCATGCTTTGAATGAGGGTTAGACAGGGAACAATCTATTAAAAGGCTGCTATTCCGGTTATATATTTTCCTAATGTGAGGGTGTGAATGTTGTCAGTGCCTTCATAAGTCAGGACCGCTTCAAGGTTACACATGTGTCTCATAACGGGATATTCTGCGGAAATGCCATTGGCACCCAGAATATCCCGGCTTTTTCTTGCAATCTCAAGTGCCATGCGAACATTGTTTCTTTTTAGCATAGAAATATGCTCAGGGCGAATTTTATCTTTTTCTTTTAGGCGAGTGATTTGAAGCGTTAGGAATTGTGCTTTGCAAATCTCTGTAAGCATCTCAGCAAGCTCTTTTTGGACGAGTTGATGAGACGCTATTGGTTTACCATGAAATTGAACTCTTGTAAGAGAGTAATCAAG
>JBEAYS010000166.1:0-3107 GCA_041170505.1 Cyanobacteriota bacterium | reverse complement strand
GGCGCGCGCAGAGCTCTGAAATAGAGGTTTTGCCGGTCCCAGGCGGGCCCCAAAATATCGCGGATTGTTTGATTCCGTTTTTAAACCAGGCTAAAAAAGCTTGATTAGTTTTTAGGTTACCTACTATATCTTCGATACGATCCGGTCTTAGTCTGTGTGCTAGGGGTTTAAACTCAGTTACGCTGTTATAAAAGATGTTTTCTTGATTAAGCACCGTAAAGATTATAACAAAAACTTATATAGCGTTTAACTAAAGCTTAATTTGTTTTTTCTAAAGTTACATTAGCTAATTTTATGCATTATTTGCAAATAGATTCAACAAAAAAGAAGCCAGCTACCAAAGTTGAGTTTTTAAGGCCATATTCTGATCCTAATCTATCAAATGCTGATATCAAAGATTTAGCTGGTAATCTAAGATTTGAGCTTAATAATAAAAAAATTGAAAGAAACCAAATTGTTACTCAATTATTGCAAATGCAGAATCAAAAATCTTCATGCCAAGAGCAAGATCAATGTAGAAATTTTAGAAAACAAGTAAAGGAAATGCATCAAAAAAATTCTATTGATCCAGATCAATTGGACACATTAAAAGAGGATTTTGATGAATTTATTTCTGAAAAAAATCTTGATGAAAAGCAATATCTAAAACCATTTGTTAATTTTATGAATGAACAGATTCAAGAGCTTGAGGCAAAAACAAAAGTTCAATATACTCCCAAGCAAGCTTTTGCAATGTATGATATAAAAAATTTAGCTTTGTCTGTAATTGATATCTCTGGTCCAGAATTAGATATTGAAAAATTAAATCCTCGAGAATTGTCTAAAATGTCAAAAATGGTATCAAGAATGAGAGAGGGTTTTTCAAACCAAGCAACCAAGCTATTTCCAGATATAAAAAAGGTATTTAACAAGCTTGATGAGAAAGTCTCTCAAGAGATAGATCCCAAAAAAGCAAAGTTAACTTTTTCTTTAGCCAAAAAACCATTGGAAATGGCAAATAAAATAGTTGATATAACTACGGGGAATATCACTTCTTTACCTGAAGCACAATTAGATCTTAAAAAACATATGGTGAGTTATTATGATCATGTCTCTAATTTAGATGAGGATCTAAAAAAACGTACTATTGGATCTACAGATGCTGATTAACTATTAGAGATAAATAAACTTGCCATTGTTTATAACTCTCATCAAGATTGTTTTTGGGCTCAAATATTTTTTGCGGTTGTAAATCTAGCTCGACTAATCCAGTCATTTTTGCAGAGCCAAGGGCAGTCATCTCAACTTCGGTGTAACGCATGAGGGGCTTTTTGATGAGGTCTGCTTGAAACTGCATGAGAAAATCATTTTTACTAGCACCGCCATCTACATTAATATAATCAATAGAATTTAAATCCAAAATTTTAAAAACATCTGCTACTTGATAGGCAATAGCTTCAAGACTAGCGCGGGCGATATGATTTTTATTAGCAGATCTTGTAAGCCCAAAAATCGCTCCTTGAGCGGATTCTATCCAGTGAGGTGCTCCGAGCCCGGTGAGCGCTGGGATAAAATACACACCAGCATTATCACTAACACTCAGTGCCATAGCTTCAATCTCAGAAGAACTAGATATAATTCCCAGATTATCTCTCAGCCACTGTACTATAGAGCCGCCCATAAATATGCTTGCTTCTAGTGCGTAATTAATATTATCTTTTTTACTATAAGCGATACTGCTTAGCAGTCCTGGACAGGGTTTTAGAGTTTTTACTGGAACCAAAGCAAAACAACCAGTGCCGTAAGTGATTTTTGCTTCATTGTTATAAGCGTAAAAAGCAGATTGTTGATCGCCAATTACAGCAAGAATTGGTAGTTCTCTGTCTAATAAATCATAAAAACAACTACTAAATCCAAAATTTGATTGTGAGTCCTGCACTTGTGGCAATTTGATAGAACCCAGTCCCAAAGCGGATATGATCTCTTCTGACCATGAGCTCTTGGTGATATCATACAGTAAAGTCCTACTAGCGTTAGTGCTGTCTGTCAGATGCTTGGTTCCGTTTGTGAGCTTCCAAATCAACCAGCTATCTATAGTCCCAAAATATAATTCTTGATTAGCTAGTTTAGAATTAGGTTTAATAATATTTTCCAGTAACCATTTTATTTTTGTGCCAGAAAAATAAGAATCAATCAATAAGCCAGTTTTAGAGCTAATAATGTTTTTTAATACTGTATTTTTCTTCACTTCGGTGCAGATTTGACCAGTGCGTTTACATTGCCAGACTATGGCGTTATAAATAGGCTTGGAAGTGATAGGATCCCAGATGATGGTAGTTTCTCTTTGGTTAGTTATTGAGATGCCTTGGATATCAGATTTAGAGATTTTTTTTGAGGCTAAGAGCTCTGTAATTAGCTCTCTAGCTGAGTTTAAGGAAGCTTGCCAAATTTCTTCTGGATCATGCTCTACCCAAAGTGGCTGAGGATAGATTTGTTTAATTTCTTTTTGTTTGATTCCTAGTATCTGCCCCTTTTTGTCGATTACTAGTGCTCTTGTCGAGCTAGTGCCCTCATCTATTGTTAAAATCATTGATCAAAACCTCTTCTTGGTATTTATCACGGTTCCTGCCTTGTAGATCAAACTCTTCTTTTATGTGATAACTAATGGTTTTGATGATGTCCCGATCAAATTTATTAGTGCTTAGTCCAATGCTGATTCTTCTTAAAAGTATATCTTCTACAGTGTAAGCTTGTTCATAGCGAATCGCATAAACTATTTGAGCTTCGATATCTTCAAAATCTTTATTGATCTTAGCTTTTAGCAGAGGATTTACCAGTGTGAGATCCAGTACTTTAGATGTGTTTGTTCCATAGAGCATCAAAAGATGCAGAATTGTGTGCGCTGAGATATCATACTTTTGACTATATTCTTTTGTGATTTCTTTTATGTAGTCATAAAAATTTAAATAGCTTGGATACTGCGAGCCGACAGTGTTTCGGCTGTCTGTAAAGCATCGATTAGATGTAAACAAATCAACGACTTCTTTAGCAAGGCTTCTAAAAGTAGTTAATTTGCCGCCTACGACTGAATAATAATTATCGACAAGGTCTTTATTGTGATTAATTAC
>JBEAYS010000165.1:0-12728 GCA_041170505.1 Cyanobacteriota bacterium | reverse complement strand
GCTAAATCTGCATCAAATAAAGTATCCCAAAACCACTTAGCACCTTCTTGCCAATGAATCAAAAGATCTTTTATCAAGAAGGACCCCACGATCATACGAGTACGATTATGCATCCACCCTGTCTCCCAAAGTTCGCGCATACCGGCATCTACTATAGGATAGCCTGTCTGACCGAGTTTCCAAGCTTCCAAAAATTTTTTGTTGGCTTTCCAAGGAAAATTATCAAACTCAGGTTTTAGATTGTTGACAGTACTATCAGGGAAATGAAACATTATATAGTGCGCAAACTCTCTCCAGATCAGCTGTCTAGTAAAAGCTTCGTGACCTTGAGCTGTTTTCCAAATCTGAAAAGGACTAATTTCCCCAAAATGCAAATGCGATGCTAGCCTAGAGGTTCCGACCAGATCCGGACGATCTCTCAATTCCTTATACTCCCCAGCTGATTTTCTAGTGAAATTTTCAAGAAGATCAAATCCGCTCCCGTAGCCGCATTGCGCGTATTTTAACATTTTTGATTGCCATTTTTTTTGCCAAGCGGTATTGGGCTCGAGAAGCTCTAGCTGAGATAAATTTAGAGATTTAAGCTTGGGAAAATCTAATTTTAGATTTTTGGTGAATTGCTGAATTTGCTTAGGATAATTTTGAACTATCTCAGTCTCTACCAAGGTGAGGAGATGCTTGTAGAAAGGAGTGAAGACTTTAAAAGGAGTACCTTGTTGATTTTTGATTTGCTCTGGATCAAACAATAATGAGCCGTTAAGTATTTTTACTTCTACTTGCTTACTAAGTGCTTGCTCAATTTTTTTATCACGCTTAAGAAGTGCTGGCTCGTATCGTTTATTCCAAATTACTAAATTGGCTTTAGTCTCTCCAATCAGCTCCTCGAGTGCTTTTTGAGAAGGTCCTAGGCGATAAATTAAATCCAAGCCAAGATTTTGCAACTCATCTTGCAAAGCTTTTAAACTGTTATACAGCCATAAACGCGTTGCCGAACCTGGCTCCCAAGGCTTTTCTTCACTTGGAGCCCAAATAAAAACTGGAATAGGAGTGAGGTTATTTTTTAGAGCATATATAAAAGCAGGGTTATCTGATACTCTCAAATCATTTTTTAGCCAGATCAATACTTTGTTTGCTTGCATACCCTATAATTATAATAGGATTCACTAGAAAACACTTAAGAGGTAAAAATGAAGATACTCATCACCGGAGCTAATGGCTATATCGGACAAAGACTGATTTTATCCTTGCTTTCACAAGGTCACAAGGTAGTTTGCTTAGTAAGAGAAGCATATAGGTTTGATAAGAAAAAATTTTTTAATTATGACGGCAGTTTTTACTTACCTGATGGAGTGGAGCTTAAAAGCCATGAAGCCAAGCCCGAAGATTTAGAAGTTATTACTGGTGATTTACTCGATCCCAATTCACTTGGCAATATGCCTGAGGACATCGATCTCGCTTACTATCTAGTGCACTCCATGAGCACCAAGAACCGAAATGATTTTGATGTAATGGAAATCGAATGCGCCCGAAATTTTAGTCAAGCGATCAAGAAGACTAAAGCTCAGCAAATCATCTACCTGAGCGGGATTAGCAATGATGATAATTTATCTCGGCACTTAAGCTCGCGCAAGCACGTAGAAGAAGTGCTCAAAGAATCCAAGATTCCGCTCACCGTTTTACGAGCGGCAATTATAATCGGCTCTGGGAGCGCGTCTTTTGAAATAATTCGAGATCTGGTAGAAAAATTACCATTTATGGTAGCACCCAAGTGGCTCAATGTCAGATGCCAGCCTATTGCTGTGAGGAATGTAATTCAATATATGACGGGTGTTATTGGCAAGCAAGAATGTTACGATAAAGTTTTTGATATTGGCGGACCAGAGATTCTCACTTACAAAGAAATGCTGTTTGGCTACGCCCGAGTCAGAGGGTTAAAAAGATGGATAATCACTCTGCCTGTGCTTACTCCAAGACTATCAGCTTACTGGTTGCATTTTATTACTTCCACCAATTACGCTCTAGCACGGACTTTGGTGAGTAGTCTAAAAAATGAAGTAGTCTGCAAACTCGGCAATATCCAAGAAATCATACCTCTAAAACTTATCAATTACGAAGATGCCATCAATAAAGCCTTGTACAGAATTTCAAGAGATGAAATCCCATCTAGCTGGCGAGATGCTCTAAATATCAAGACTGCTTTTTGCAATATTTTTGCTAGAAACGCACATGTACCCAGGTATGGTTGTTTTTTTGATATTCGAACTGTTGAGTTTGATAGAGATATAGACGAAGTCAGAGACAATGTCTGGATGATAGGTGGCAAGCGGGGTTGGTACTATTTTAATTGGGCTTGGAAGCTTAGAGGAAATTTCGATAAGCTCATTGGCGGAGTAGGTCTAAGGCGCGGACGCCGTGCTGATAAGGATTTGCAAGTAGGCGATGCTGTTGATTTTTGGAGAGTTTTGCAAGCAGATTACGAAAATAGATATTTAGTTTTATTTGCAGAGATGAAACTGCCTGGAGAAGCCTGGCTAGAGTTTAGGCTTGAAAAGCTTGATAATGGCAAAAACAAACTCACACAAAAAGCCACTTTCCGTCCTAGAGGCATACTCGGTAGATTATATTGGTACGCACTTACACCAATTCATTTTTTTATTTTTCAAGGCATGGCAAATGAAATAGTAAATTACCAGCGCAGAGATTTTTACACAGCTTTACCAGCACAAAAGCCTGAAGCCCACGCCCATTGAAAGTTATAACCACCTAACCAACCAGTGACATCGACAACCTCACCGACGAAGTAGAGTCCTGGTACTTTTTTGGATTCCATGGTTTTAGAGCTAAGTTCATTAGTATCGACACCGCCAGCAGTAACTTCAGCTTTTGAAAAACCCTCAGTATCATCAGGCACTAAAGTCCACTTATTAAGGCTATTAGCGATTGATTTTAGAAGATTCTCGGGCATTTCAGCGATAGGATTATCCGGAAGATTCTTCAAATCAGGGAATTGCTTAACAAAATCATCAGTAAAAACCGCTTGTCGATTGAGCTTGGTCTTAGACTCAGCGTGCAAGTCCTCCGGGTAGATAATTTCTTTTAGAATTGTTGTGATTTTTTTCTTACCATCAGATTTTTTTGCTTTTATTAGATAATCAAAAATATCTACGTGAGGAGCGAGATTAATAACTATTTCTTGTCCATCTGACCAATAAGACGAGATCTGCAAAACCGCTGGTCCACTTAATCCGCGATGAGTAAACAAAATATTTTCTTTAAAAGAGATTTTCTTACTTTTATAATTCGTGCTAATCTCAGCATAAAAACTTAAACCAGCATTACTAGCAAAAAACTTACGGTTATATTTTTTGGTCATATCATCATCAAACATAAACGGGACAAGGGCGGGATAAGGATCTATGATATTAATGCCAAATTTTTTTGCGATACGATAACCAAAATCAGTGGCTCCGATCTGGGGAATTGATAAGCCCCCAGTAGCGATCACCAAGCTATGAGAAAAAAAAGACTTCGCCTGGCAGATAACATCAAAACGTAAATTATGCTCCTCGCGATAATCTATATCTTTTACATGAGTACTACTCAGTAATTCCACGGGCAGATTAGATATTTCTTTTTTTAGCATTTCAATAATCACATCAGAGCTAAAATCACAAAAAAGCTGTCCAAGTTTTTTTTCATGGTAATGAATTTTGTGCTTTTCAACAAGGGCAATAAAATCTTGCGGCTGATAACCAGCGAGCGCTGATCTGGCGAAAAATGGATTAGAGGATATGTAATTATCAGGACTTGCGTATTTATTAGTAAAATTACAGCGTCCACCTCCAGAAATACGAATTTTTTCACCAATTTTGGCTGAATGGTCGATCAATAGAGTCTTTTTGCCGCGACTGCCTGCCGTGATAGCTGCCATAAACCCAGCCGCGCCTGCTCCTATAATAATGACGTCAAAATCGTTCACTTTTCCTAATGTAGCACCAAAATCAACTAGATCCAGGAAAAAGGCCAAAAAAAAAGCCCCGAAGGACTTAGTTCTTATTGATTTGAATAAAGATTATTCTAGCATATTTTTTAGCTATATGCAATATGTAAAACAGACACCGTGGATAAGATTTTGTTTATTTCACCCTGCTTTTCGCAGAAAAAACATTTTTTCCAGGGTTATAACCGGACATTTTAAGTGGTATACTGCAGATATGCCCGGTCTAGGAAACTATCTATTGACCAGAGATTCTCTCAATCTGGTGAGGAAATTACTTGATTGTTTCCCTTGCGTTGTGATAATTGGCGCAAGACAAGTCGGGAAATCGACTTTTTTAAAACAAATATTACCCTGCGCTTCGAGTTACGACCTAGAAGACTATGATGATTTTCATCTTATAGATGGAAATCCAGAGTTTTTTCTATCTCAAGTGACAACGCCCGTAATAATTGACGAGGCTCAGTTGAGCCCTAATCTATTTAAAGCTCTTCGTGTAGCTATCGATAAAGATAGAAAAACTAACGGGAAATTCTTGCTAAGCGGCTCAAGCTCACCGCATTTACTAAAAAATATCAGTGAGTCTCTTGCTGGTCGAGTAGCGATTGTCGAACTAGCAGGCTTGTCTTGGAGTGAGGCTCTTGAAAAAGAAGAATCAGATTTTATAGAAAATATTTTTTGTGTAAATCAATTACAAAAACTAACGACTACTAAAACCAGAAAAGAACTTTTGGAACTTTGTTTATATGGATCTTACCCTGAACCATATTTAAACAGAAGAGATACAGTTCGATATTATAAGTGGCAAGAGAATTATATAAAAACTTATATCGAGCGGGATATAAGAGCTCTTTTTCCAAGATTAAATCTAGAAGCATATCGTAGATTGATTTCCATGCTGGCGTTTTCCACTGGTGAAATAATTAATCTCACGAAACTCTCTTCTTCACTAGGAGTTTCTGCAAGCACTGTAGCTCAATATCTTGAAATAATAGAGGGGACTTTTTTGTGGAGAAAACTCAAGCCCTATGAAACCAATCTAAAAAAGAGATTGATAAAATCGGCCAAAGGATACATCAGAGATACTGGATTAATAAATTATTTTCTCAAAATCCAAACCCTAGATCAATTACAAGGTCATCCTAATTACGGGCATATTTGGGAAATTTTTGTTATCGAACAAATTTTTAAATCCTTAGCTAATAAATCAAATTATTTATATGATGTTTATTTTTATAGAACTAAGCATAAAGCAGAGATAGACCTAGTCATAGAGACTTCAAATGGTCTTATTCCCATCGAAATCAAATCATCAATGGAGCTAAAAACAGATTCAACAAAATCTATAAAATCTTTTATAGAGGAGTATCAATGTCCTCATGGAATAATAATAAGCAACTCTGAAAAAATTCAAATGCGCTCAGAGAGAGTCATAGAGATACCTGCAATATATTTATAAAGCAAGGGCTAAATCAAAAAATTTATCCCGGTCTGCAAAATAACGCCAGTATCAGGTTGCTCACCGTTAGGCTGATCGATCACAGGGTATGCGACATTAAGATTCATAAATGTATTATTATCAAGCCCGAGTTTTAGACCCGTGCCCAAAAACATCTGGAAAGCCCCATGATTAGAGTCTTTTATGCCCTTATACTCAAATTTTTCCTGCCAAATACCAAACGATTCAAGACTATAAACCAAGTCGACATCATGACCAGCTATCTTAGTGGATTTAATTTTTTTATTTAGGGCCATTCCAAAATTAACTCGATCGCCAACAATAACATCGCTCAAACCTGGAGTAGATAAAGTGTAGAGAGTCGAAGCATCCAAAGAATAACTACCCAAAACTTTTGAAAATGCAAATCCCATAATCGGATCCCAAGAGCCTGAGCCAGGCTGTTCATCAGCTGATAGCCTAAAACCGAATTCATCAGTTTCATTAGTTTGACCAGTAGGCATCTTTATTCCTCCCAAAAGTGCTATTTGATAGTCTTTTGAGCAAGAATTAACTATTCGATATTTAGCAAGCAGACTCAAATCCCCGAACCCAATAGAGTCTCCACCACTATAATCCATCCCATCATGAGTAGTTCTAATTCCATACCTCATGTTATAAGGAATTGCTACTAATAAAGTTAAATCTTCACTCAAGCCAAGAGCCGTATTAAAACTCAAGTTCATTTGTGAGTTCATAGAGTGTGCATGAGCAGTGCGTTTATTAAGCGCCTGGATCTTTACATCAGAAAACTCATAAGAATTAGTAAACCTAAAACTTGATCCAAAAATAAATTTGTTTTCTTCAAGAGTATAAGCAGGAATAGTAAAAGCTCCAGCCGAAGGTCCGATATTAGCAGAAGAAAACCCTAGCGTATCAGCCCCGCACAAACATGCTCGAGAAGGGCTATTGAGCAAAAAAATTAATATTATAACTAAAAAAAAATTTTGCTTCATTAATTAGGTAGCGCTTTTCTTTTCTTGACGCTTATGCCTTGCGCAAGCAGGCGTAGCTCTACTGTTCTTTTTAGTGGCACTATAATAATTAAGACCACCATCAAAACTTATTGAAATAGTTTTTTCTCCCATTTCAGGCTCGTGTAAAAACTTCACAGGAAGCGGCTCGCCAGCAAATTTATCATTGTATGGAATTAAAACCATATCAAAGTAATGGGCGTCCTGAGTCACAGATTCTACTTTTAACTTGGTCTGATATTCATCAAGTAAATTATTAGTTACAATTCCATAAACCTCATTTTCTTTATCGGTGCAGAGATTAAAAATAGCAAGTGGTTTTTTAGAGACTGAAGGATGCTCATGCCCGCTATGAAAAAGCACTCTAGCTGGACTTGGACTTGCTGAACTAGAGATAGCCCATCTACCTTGTAAAAAACTCTTCGACATTTCATGAGCACTTGCAGAGAGAAAGCCAAAAACAAGCAAAAGCGGCACTAGATAACAAGATTTTTGAATTTTTACCATAAACCCTATAGTAGCACTATAGGGTTTAAAATATTACTTTAGGATGCTTAAAAAAAGACAAAAATTTAATATCGGTAAGCTTGCTGAATTAGCGGGCCTGAATATCCAAACAATTAGGTTTTACGAAAACATTGGCCTGCTTCCAGAGCCTTCTAGAACTAAATCAAAATATCGACTTTACGATGATGAGTATCTTGAACATATTAATTTCATCAAAAATTCTCAAGAACTAGGTTTTACTTTAGAAGAAATTAAAGATTTGGTGCAGGTAAAATTCCAAGACTGCGCTCTGGGAAAAGATGTGAAGGCTTTAGTCCAAGAAAAAATTGAAAAAATAAATTGCCAGCTAGATGTTCTTAAATCCCAAAAAAAATTCCTCGAAAAGCTAGACTCCAATTGTAACGGCAAAATGCCTGTAGATGAATGTCCTATCTTAGACTCTCTAAAAAAAGACCCTAAGCACTGTTGCTAAAAAATCTCAATGCCAGAATTACCAGAAGTACAAACAGTTTGCGATGGAATAAAAGATTTCGTGATTGGCGCGCGCATCACAAATGCCAAAATCATAAACAAAAAACTTAGAATAGGAATCCCTAAAAGTATTGAAAAGCTTTCTGGCACTGAAATTCAACGCGTAAGAAGAAAAGCAAAATATATAATTTTAGAACTAAGTAACAACAAGCTTTTAGTTATCCACCTTGGGATGAGTGGGAGACTTACTATCGATCAAAATATTATTGCCGATTACTACCATAAAAAAACCAATTCCCAAAAACACGACCACCTCAAAATCATCCTGGATAACGGTTTTAGCCTCACTTACAATGACACTCGTAAATTTGGATTAATAGATTTAATAGATTCCAGTGAAGAAACAAGCTATAAATATTTTAAACATTTAGGTTATGAGCCATTAAGTGAAAATTTTACCAAACAGGCTCTAGAAGATATTTGTAAGACTCGCACAAAAAATATAAAAGCTACTATCATGGATGCTAGCTTAATAGTCGGCGTTGGTAATATTTATGCTTGCGAAGCGCTGTTTAGAGCAGGTATATTACCAGAGCGTCCAGCTAAAACACTCTCTAGTAAAGAATTAGAGCGCTTAAGACAAGCTATTATTAGTACTCTAGAATCTGCCATAAAAGCTGGAGGCTCGACCATCCAAGATTATGCTAATCCCAATGGTGAAGCAGGATACTTCCAGCATAACTTCTCGGTTTACGACAGAGAGGATCAAGAATGCAAAATTTGCAAAAATAAAATCATACGCATAAAAGACTCTGGGCGAAGCACTTATTACTGTAAAAAATGCCAAAAATAGTAAGAATAAAATACGCTAAAATATAACTATGAGCAATAAAACTAAAATCGACAAAAGCAAACTACCATCAAGGTTCATCACTTCTACTCATGGCTGTGAAGGTAGGCTTACCATGTTAAAAAATCTAAAGACCGATGCTTACCCAGAAGGGATAGGAGCAGATGTAGAGGATAGACCTTTTGTGTGTGTGGCTGATTGCGGTAACGAATCGGCTCCTTGTAATATAGATCTTCCTCGTCAAGCCATACTAGTAAAAGAAGCTGTTAGAGAAGCTGGAGGAATGCCATTTGGGATTCATACCATCACCGTCACCGACGGAATTGCGATGGGGCATCAAGGTATGAAGTCATCTCTTGTGTCGCGCGATGTGATCGCTGATTCTGTAGAACTCTCTGTTAGAGGGCATTGTTACGATGCTCTTGTCGGAATCGCTGGCTGTGACAAGTCTCTACCTGGGATGATGATGGCGATGGTGCGCCTAAATATCCCTAGTGTTTTTATGTACGGAGGCAGTATTTTGCCTGGTAATTATCACGGCAAGGATGTGACTATAGTCGATGTGTTTGAGGCTGTGGGTAAATTTGATGCGGGTCAAATCACTGAGCAAGAGCTAAAAGAACTCACTGCAGTTGCCTGCCCCGGAGCCGGCGCTTGCGGCGGACAATATACAGCTAATACGATGGCTTGCGTCTCAGAAGCGATAGGGCTCGCTCTGCCAGGCTCATCTAGCCCACCAGCTCCCTATGAAGATCGTAACAAGTACGCTCGCTTAAGCGGGGAAGGAGTAATGCTCGCTCTTGCACACAATATCCGCCCAAGAGATATAGTTACTCTAAAAGCTCTTGAAAATGCCGCCGCTATTGTCGCAGCGACCGGCGGATCCACTAATACCGCTCTTCATTTACCTGCTATTGCTAATGAAGCTGGTATTGATTTTGATATGGATGCGATTGGTAAAATTTTTAAGCGCACTCCCTATATCGCCAGTCTCAAGCCTGGCGGTAAATACGTAGCTAAGGATCTTTATGAAATCGGTGGCATTCAAGTAGTAATAAAAGAACTACTAAATGGCGGATATATGCACGGTGACTGCATCACAGTAAACGGCAAGACTATAGCCCAAAACGCTCAAGATGCGCACCTCATCACTGGTAAAGAAGATTTACTCTACAAGTGCTCTAACCCGATTAGCCCAAGCGGAGGAGTTGTAGTGCTAAAAGGCAATCTAGCACCGGAAGGCGCGATAGTAAAAATCGCTGGCATGCAAAACCTCGAGCATCGCGGACCAGCCAAAATTTTTGACTGCGAAGAAGATGCTTTTAAGGCTGTTGAAAACAGAGATTACCAAGAAGGTGATGTAATAGTTATTAGGTACGAGGGACCTAAGGGCGGACCAGGGATGAGAGAAATGCTCCAGACCACAGCCGCGATCTATGGTCAAGGCATGGGCGAAAAAGTAGCTCTTATTACTGATGGAAGATTTTCTGGTGGTACGCGCGGATTATGTATCGGGCACGTGGGTCCAGAAGCCGCAGTAGGAGGACCGATTGGGCTGATTAGAAATGGAGACATAATTAATATCAATGCTCGCACCGGTGAGCTTAATGTAGAATTAAGCGAAAATGAATTAATCGAAAGACGCAAGAGTTGGCAAGCTAAAAAAACCGATTACAACTCTGGTACTATCTGGAAATTTGCTCAGCTAGTGGGTCCCGCTTACAAGGGAGCTGTTACGCACCCAGGAGCTAAAGCTGAGACTCATATCTATGCTGATATTTAGCGCGATTGTATAAATATTATAGATTAAACAAAGGCAACTTCTCAATTTCAAGACTACCATCATCATTTATGGCTTGCTTTAGATCGGCATTAGCAAGATCACGCTTGTTCATTCCTAATTTTTTAGATTTTTGTGCTTGAAGCTGATTATTGATAGCGCGCGCCCGCTCGAGAATAGACTTAGGCAAACCCGCTAGGCGAGCGACTTCTATTCCGTAGCTTTTATCTGCCGAGCCAGAAGCTACCTTGTGTAAAAACTCTATATGCCCGCCAGATTCTACGACTAGAACCTGTGAATTTTTTATTGATGGATAAAGATGCTCAAGACCAGCTAGCTCGTGGTAATGAGTAGCAAAAATAGTTCGTGGCTGAAGATTTTTTGCTAAATGCTCGACAATAGACCATGCTATCGCAACTCCATCATAAGTAGAAGTGCCGCGCCCAATTTCATCAAGCACAATAAAACTCTTTTCTGACATTCCATTAATAATGTTAGCTGTCTCAGTCATCTCCACCATAAATGTAGATTGACCTTGGCTCAAATCATCACTAGCACCAATTCTGGTAAATATTCTATCGACTATTCCGATACGCGCAAAAGACGCTGGCACAAAAGAGCCCATCTGCGCAAGTATTATGATTAGAGCGTTCTGGCGCATATAAGTACTTTTACCAGCCATATTAGGGCCTGTTAAAATCATAATTTTTTGGTCTGGACTAGAAGACAGAAATAAATCATTAGGCACAAACTCGCCTAGCTTGAGCTTTTGCTCGACGACTAGATGTCTACCGTCTTTTATATCTAACTCTAAGCTTGTATCTAGTATTGGACAAATATAATTTTGCTCAACAGCCAGCAACGCAAGAGACAATAATGCATCTAATTGAGCGACTTGCAGTCCGATTTGCTTAATAAGGGCTCCGTATTTAGCAAGCTCAACTCTTAAATCCGCGTAAATCTTGTATTCAAGAGCGTTACGGCGAGTTTCGGCGTGAACAATTTTTTCCTCAAACTCCTGTAATTCAGCAGTAACCGCTCGAATAGAATTGACCATGGTTTGCTTAACGATATAATCTTCTGGTAATTTTTTTTCATTTAATCTAGATGTCTCGATAAAATAGCCGTGTATTTTATTAAAAGACACTTTTAATTTTATGCCTAGACGATTTTTTTCTTGTTCTTCGTAATTATTCATCCAAGATTCAGAATCCTCGACTAGCGAAATATACTCATCAAGTTCCAGATTATAAGCACGTTTGATGATGCCGCCATCAGTAATAGTCAATCCCGGCTCATCAGCAATAGCGTTTTCTACCACGCGGCAAAAATCAAAAATTTCTTGCGGCACAAACTTCAAAGAAGTAAGTAATCCAGCATTAAAATTCTGCAAAAGAGAAGAAATTTCAACCACTCTCAGCAGAGAGTCTTTTAAACTTAAAAGCTCTCTAGGACTAATCAATTCACTAAGTAACCTATTAGAGAGCCGATCTATGTCATAAGTCTTAGACAATGAAACTTTAAAAGCATTATGAGTACTAGCATTGACGATCAATTCTTTTATTGCTGTTTGCCTTGCTGAGATAGCCTGGATATCCAGCAAAGGCTGTTCTAGCCAAGAACGAAGCTTACGCCGACCTGCTTTTGATGAGGTTCTATCCATGGCACTAAAAACAGTCGCTGTATTGCCACCACTAAGATTTTTTACCAGTTCAAGATTCCGTCTAGTGCTTGAATCCATCATCATGAATTCAGAAATTTGATAGGTTTTTATCACATCAAAGTTTTTTGAGATATTATTAGCAAACTCTAGAGCCTGAGTCTCTTTTAAATACTCAATCACAGCCCCAGCGGCTTTTAGACCAAGTCCCTCACTATTCTCCCCAAAGCTATCTTTTACGAGCTTATCGACGGAATTAATTTCAAAAACAGAGCTAAGATTCTGGCGCGCCAAATCAATATCAAAATTATCTTTTTGGTAAGCGCTCGCTTCAAAAAAAACTCCAAACTGTTCTAAATTAATTAAACACTCTTCCTCAGCAACTATTTGACCGGGTTTGCGGCTAGCCAGCTTAGCAGGAATCAAGATCTCCGAAGGTTGTATCCTAGTTATTTCCTGAGCTAAATATTTATCAGGAAGTTCACAAACAAAAAACTCCCCAGTCGAAACATCTGTAAAAGCAATCCCAAATTGTGTTTGATCACCAGAAGCGCAAACCGCCATAATAAAATTATTTTTGTAGCTGTCCAATAAATCCAAATCACAGATAGTGCCTGGAGTAAAAACTTTTGTGATCTCTCGAGGAACCAATCCCTTACAGGTTTTTGGGTCTGCCATCTGTTCAGCTATATAAATTTTATAGTTACGCTCAAGAAGTTTTGCGATATAAGGTTTTACAGCGCGCGCCGGAACACCGGCCATAGGTATTCGGCCCCCTGGATAATTTTGCTCGGGACGTCCTGTTAGAGTGATTTCCAATTCCTTGGCGATTAATTCAGCATCCTCAAAAAATGACTCATAAAAATCTCCCATCCTAAACAAAAGCAGTGATTTCGCTCCAAGTTTTTGGCGCGCTCGCAGAAACTGTTGCATAACAGGAGTAAAATCTTCTATGTTTAATTCAGCGCGACCCACTAAGGCAATATAATAG
>JBEAYS010000164.1:0-13390 GCA_041170505.1 Cyanobacteriota bacterium | reverse complement strand
ATATCGTTAACGCCAAATTCAATAAAATCGAAACAATTCATTCCTTTTATAATCTCTACAAAGTCTGTAAGTCCGTTTTGTTTCAAATCTGACTGAAAAAAGTCTCCGCAAAAGATAGTTCTACAGTTTTTTCCTACTCGAGTAATAATTGAGTCAAGTTCGTGAAAACTCATATTTTGAGTTTCATCAACAATAATTACTGAGTCGTTTAATGTAAGACCGCGAAGATATGAAGTTGTCATAAATTCTATAATTCCTTTTGTTTTGAGAATTTCATATGCATCTCCGCGCCCGAACAACTCATTGCAGATATTATAATACGGAACTTCATAAATTTTTGACTTTTCTTTTTCTGATCCTGGCAGAAATCCAATATCACGAGTAGGAACAGCACTTCTTATAAGAGTTACGCCATTATAGTAGTCTTTTAGTATATCGTCGAAAGCTAGGTAAAGAGAAATAAAAGTTTTACCAGTACCTGCTGAACCACACAACACCAAATTTTTATCACTGTCAAAAGCTTGACATTGGCTTTGTGTTAACGGTTCGACTTCTTCAAGCTGTAAATTGTTATCAATCAACGATCTTCTCTTTGGCTTTGGCATTCAAATAAACCTTCTAATTTCAGGTTGTTTTTCTTCTGAAAAACTTAATACTTCCCAAGGAAAATTATCTATAAACATAATGTTTGCCCAGGAATATCCTGCTGGAGGTGGTCTCGGCAAATAAAATGCTTTTGACAGACCTCGAACTTCCATTTTTGTGAAATGATCATAATACTTTACATTTTTGATCTTAAACGATCGAATTTTACTGGCTTTTGTTTTTCTATAAGAGAAAGCTCTGCCTTTTGTATCTATAAAGTGCCTGTAATTTGCTTTTATCATCGACAAAAAGTCTATTGCAGTGTAATTTAATGGGTATAGTTTTTCTTTTGGTATGTGTAGCCTTCTTTGCCCTAAAGTTTCGCCTATTTGTGTTCTATCGTCAACAATTTTATCTTGACAATACGTTACTTTATTGTAATAAGTAAGCTCGTCAGATAATAGTTTGTAAACTGGAAATGTTACTATATGTATTGTCTTTTTTGTAATTTCAGGCAACATTGTGAACAAGCGGATATTGTGTTTCTAGCTTACCAAATGAGTAATCTTGTCCAATATCAAAAGAAATACCAATAGGGCAACCTGGAATAGAAATACCACGATCTCGTTGAATACAAGTTTGAATAATACTTTGATACTCTTCCACTTCGGAGTCAGGAACTTCCGCTAGAATCGAGTCATGAACAAGAGCAAAAATTTTGCTTTTCATTTTTTGAGCTTTTAGTTCTTCATGTGCTTCGAATGCGCCCATTAGGTTGACGTCAGATGCTGGAGACTGTACCATAAAGTTAAGTCCTGAGCGTACTTCGTGATCTACAATACCTACGTTATCAGACTTTACGTTCGGCAACCGACGCTTACGCCCGAAGTGTGAGTAAATAAACGCGTTGGCGCGAATAAAATCACACGTTGTATCAATCCAGTTCTTTAGACCATAAAAAGTGCCAAAGTACTCATCGATAACTTGCACAGCTTCTTTGAGCGTAATATTTCCGCCATCTTTTTGCACTTGTGACCAGATTTTGCGCGGCCCCGCTCCATACATAATGCCGAAAGTGATAGCTTTGGAGTACTGACGTTCTTGCTTATACAGAGTCTCTACTTCTTCTACGCTACAGGGCAAACGAAACACTCGCTTAGCAATAGACGAGTGAAAGTTACCTCCGGACACAAATACTTCTTGCAAAGCCTTGTCTTTTGACAGCACAGAAGCTACATATACCTCGGCAGTAACCAAGTCTGCGGAAACAATCTTATGCCCTGGAGCAGCAAGAATACAACCTTTTACTAGCGGATTGTCTCGTGGAAATTGCTGAGCATTAAGCTTACCGCTAGAAGATAGCCGACCAGAAGTAGTTACATGCAGATTAAATCCAGTGCGAATTCGTGAGTCTTTGTCAAGTTGAGGCAAAATTTTATCAATATAAGTATTTTTAATCTTACCCATTTTACGAATGTTAAGAATTAAGCCAGGAATTTCATGTCGATGACTAAGCTCTTTTAGAACTTCAGAGTCAGTAGAGTCTGCACCTTTGTCTGTCTTTTTACCTGTAGGAGCAAGCCCTACAAAGTCAAAAAGAAGTTCTCGAAGCTGCATAGTGCTGTTAGGGTTGAAGTCTCCGTTGGCATCAGTATAAGCCTGAACTTGGGGGTATTCTTGCAACTTTTGCACTGCGTCATAAATTTCTGTTTGTAGAGTTTCTTGTGCAACAAGAAGCCTTTGACGAGAAAATGGAATACCTGCATCTTGCATTTCAATGATAAAAGCAGTTGCAGGAATAAGAATATTATAGTAAACATTTTTAAACTTTTGATTTTTTTGAATCAAAGGATTAAATTTAGCATGTAGAATATAAGTAACAAGAGCATCCATTGATGCGTATACTTTAATTACATCAAAAGGAATCATTCCAAAGTTGAAGTTATCTTTGAGAACACCAGTCTTTTTACGGTATTCTTCAATCCAATCGTACATTGGCTTTTCGTAATCGCCATAAGGCGTATATTTTAGAGCTAGACTTTTTAGACCATGCGTACCCACAGTTTCGTCGAGCACATAATGCTGAAGCATGGTATCTTCGAACTTAGGAAATTTAAAGCCAAATTGATACTGAAAATACCCTATGTCAAACTTGGAATTGTGAAACACTACCGTTTTAGTATTAAACAAATATTGAAGACGTTCTTCTACTTCTTCGTCAATTACATCTGTCGTAATATACACACCCTTAATGCCGTCATAGCACATTGAAATGCCAAGCATATGACCATTACGATGATAAAGGCTAGTTGCCTCGGAGTCAAGAGCTATGAACGTTGAAGAGTGAGCAATTGCAGCTTCAATATACTCTAGTGCTTCTTCTTTTGTCTCGATGCCACGAGTAATACTGTCATCTACTTTGACGGCAGTAACTTCTCCAGTAATGTACTTGATAATGTTATCTCTAGATTCAACCCAAGTTTTTTCTACTTCTGGCTTAAAAGCCAACATTGCTGGATTAATGACAGGAAGAAACTTATCATCCACTACTCGTCCGCTATACTCAGTGACAGATTTAAGATTAGCAAGATATTTACAAGCTTCTGAGCCTACAAGAATAACCCAGTCATAATTATCTGTATTCAACTGAAGATCAACATTTTTCTTCAATACTTTAGCTACAGTAGCATCCGAACAAAGACTAAATTGTTCAAATTCAAATGATCCATTAAAAAGTTTATCGTAATTATTACGACTTGGTTTTGCTTCAACAATTGCTACATTAGCCATACAATACCTCTTTTAATTTTTGAACTTGACTAGTAGTCAGTTCGCCTGGATCTTTATTATCTTTGAGCGTGTGAATTTTTACGTCTAAATCTATTTTTTCTGCAATATCTTTTACTTTTTTAGCACCTTCTATACCAGCCTTATCGCTATCATAAAGTATGTCAATGCCTTCTACACCCTGAAGCTTGAGCAAGTCAAACGAAGTATCTCGCACTGTAGTTACTCCGAACGAGGTAACAGCATTCGTTAAACCTTTATCATGTAGATTTAACATATCAAAAATGCCTTCTACTAAAATTATTCTACTATTAATTGGTGTTACTTGAGGAAATAAAGGAAGAGCCGAACCACTAGGATGAATATAGTATTTTTTACTTAACGTGCCCGTATCATCCCTTCCGATAAAAGCAACTACTCTACCTGTGATATCCGTAACTGGAAATACTACTCGATTCATGAACTCTTTTTGAGCACTTCTAAAAGCTCCAAACTTTTTATAAGTTTCTGCAGAAATACCCCTCCAGTTACTTTCATATTCGATTGCGTCCGTAGGTAGGGAATAGCCAATACTCTGTTGTCGTATTTTTTCTATCTTTCTTTTTACCTTTTCACGCATTAATTCTAACTTATTCGGAGCGTGTTTGTAAAGAAAAAAAATATTTCCCTTGAAGCCGCATGCCATGCACTGAAAAATGCCAAGTACTTTATCAATTCTCATACTAGGATTAGAATCATCGTGCTCTGGATTGAGGCACTTTACTAGAAAATCTTTTCCACTTATATTGTAAACAATTTTTTTTGTATTTAAAAGCTCTTCAACGGTCATTGGTCGTCATACACGCTTTCGCCTGTACTCTCCGTTAATTTTTTGTCAGCAGGATTTTTTGCAGACTCTGGGCCAATTTTTAGAGTTTTCCAGTCTATAGCCGAAGTAAACCCTTTTACTTCTCCATTTCTCATCTTTACACAATTAAACGAAATACAGTTATCTTCAGGGCTATGAGTATCTAGAGTGAATGCGGCGTCTGCGGCGTCTAGAATACCTTTTGCAAATCGAGCTTCACCAGTTGCATCGATTTGATACGGAGCAATGATAGGCACTTCATACTGTTGTGCCATACTTTTAAGTGCTTTACTGATCTCAATTTGTTCTGTCCAATCATACTGCCCAAATTTAGAGTATTGATTTCCTGTTCTATACTTTACTTGGTTAAGGTAATCTACGATAATTGCTTTTGGATTAATAGTAACTATCTTTTTATCCATTTCACTTCGAATTTTGGAAACAGATAGCTCTGGATCGTAGATTACATCTAATTGTGTTTGTTTTAAAGGATTCTTAATTAGCTGCGAATGAAACTTATCGAAGGAGTTATGAGACAAATAATCTTCATATGCTGTTTCTCCTTCTTCGAAACGATTTGCCCACCACTGAGCTACTCGTCTCCATTCTGGAATAGAAAGAGACTTATTTCTTATTGCAGCCATATTTACATTTGTAGCGATAGCGCAAATTCGTTGAAGAATAGAACGAGAGTCCATCTCAATAGTAAAATAAAGAACAGACTCATTTTCGTTATAAATATTAGCAGCAATATTAGCACAAGTAAGCGATTTACCGGCCCCGCGCCGGCCTCCAATAAGAATAAGATCTCTTGGGGAGAACCGCATAACTTGGTCATATTCAGCGTTCAAGCTAAGAGGAACATTTCGTGCAAGTTCTTCTTCAGAGTAGAAAAGATCAATTCGACGCATATCATTTTCTGGCGTGCGAAGATCTACTTTAGACTCTACGTCTAGAACGATTGCCTGTAAATTTGACAGACTTTCTTCTGCGTTGTCTACTGCTACCGAAGTTTCCAAATACTTTTCAAGCTGAGTCATAATCTCTGCTTGAGTGTATTCGTTTTTAAGATACTCTAAAAGTTGAGAAGAAGGAATATCTATGTCTTGAGCTTTCTCTACGACATAGATTTTTTCAAGAGTTCGACGGTCTCGAACAGATAGTTTAAGATCGTAAAAACTTGGAAGGCTAGAAAAGTGATCTACATGGTTTTCTATTACTGAATGTATTTTGCTAAATTCTTCAGGCAGATAGTGTTTCTGCAGACTGGCCCAAGTGTCCACATCTTTATCAATGATAATTTTTTTGATGAGAACACTAGCTAGGTTCAATTAACTCTCCTACATTTTTATATGCGATAAAAAGGAAGCGAGAAGATTACTCTACTCGCTTCCTTGAATTGGGAGTCAATCCAACTTAGCCAGTAGCTTTCTCTTTGCGAGCAGCTCCATCATAGTTAGACGCTACCAGACCACGACGAGTGAGCATCGTCTTAACACCACGAACCGTCTTACCAAGACGCTCTGCAATGTCTTCAACGGACATATCAGCAATATCGCCCAGAGCTTCGAGAGGATCTACCTGTTCTGCAGCTCGCTCGCGCTGAGGCGGAATCTGAGTAATAGTGCCAGCACGAAGAAGCGAAAGAGCTTTTCCGCGAATACTATTGATCGTACGATTCAGAGCGTCTGCGATATCCTCTACGAAAGAACCCTTGTTTACCATACGAATAAAAGTTGCCTCTTCTTCGTCGGTATAGGTCTTAACCGTTTCCGGCTTCGGAGTTGGACGAACATGGCTAGTCAGTTCCAGAGAAAGAATTTTTCCCTGAATTTGCTTAGCAGTAAATTCGCCGTCACCAAATTGCTCTGCAATTTCACCGTAGGTGTACTTGCCAGAGTTTGCTTCTACGAAGTCTGCAAGCTCATCAGCCTGCTCATCCGTGAAAGCTTTGCGAGCAGTGGCAGAAGCCAGCTCAACTTCAATCCCCATCTTACGCAGCTTACTAGAAACTGAGCGTGCTGAGGTTTCAAAACGCTCGGCAGCTTCAGCTACAGTATTTTGCGATACGGGGGTTTCTTCTCCTACAAAACTTTCCAGTTCTGCAGTACGTTCATCAGTCCACTTCGGAAGTGCTTTAGTCATTATCGATCTCCTAGAAATTCTTTCAAATTAGTAACTACAGTTATACCTGATTCTTTTGCTTTTTTAGTCTTTGCTGACTCTATACCGCTCTCGTTAACCAGAATAGTGACGTCTTTTGTTATACTATCTTTTATCTGATACCCGAGAGCTTGCAATGCACTGGCGGCTTCAGCTTTAGTTTTGAATGACGAAAGTTTACCTGAAATACACACAACTCCAATAATTCTCTCAAGTTTAGGTTTTTTAGATACTTGAAAAGAAAAAGGATAGATATCCAGATTATCTTTTGCCGCGTTCCACCAATGCATCAAATTTTTAGTAGCTGCTGGTCCGAGTCCGGCTTGTTGGCAAACACTTTCACTAAGTTCTTGAATACTAGTTATTACTTTGCAAAGCTTTGCTGTAGCCGTCTCTCCAATCAACGGAATACCAAAGGCAGGAAGAACGTTCTCCAGAGGTGCTGAGATAGAAGCCTGAATTTCTTCAAACAACTTTTTAGCAATAAGCTCAGAGCCAAGGCCGTCCACCATAGTTACTAAATCAAGCTCATAAATTTGTTCAATAGATTGCAAATTTAGATTTTCTATTGTGGCGGGACCAAGACCCTTAATCTTTAGAGATTTTGCCCAATGCTCGATACGCTTTGAATTTTTAGCATAGCAATCCACATTCAGGCAATAAAGAAGATCATTTTTCCATTCCAAGACGAATCCACAACTTGGGCACTTAGAAGGAGCTTGAATAGCCCTAAAAGTGTTTGCGATCATAAGTTGCTTCCTCATCTTGAAGTAATATTATAGGCTGATTGGGGTAAAAAGTCAAGATTTATTTTTTTATGGGTACTAGGAACAAATACTTGCATATAAAATTGCTATTAAACATGCTGCAGGCCAGTATTGCCCTACTAAGCTTTGCATAATAAAAGGATATACAAATATTGTCAAAATACCAATCAATGAAACAATAAAATGCATCTAATTTACTCTTTGAACTACTCTAGGTATAATATCTCCACTACGAATTACTCGTACCTTGCAACCTTCTTCGAGTTGAAGAGCTTCAATGTATTTCATATTATGAAGAGTTGCTCTACTTACTACTGCTCCATCAATATTTACTGGAGTAAGAATTGCCACTGGCGATACTACACCAGATCTACCTACATTCCAGATTACTTTTTCAAGAGTAGTGACTACACCTTCCTTTTGCTTTTTAAGTGCATAAGCACCCCGAGGATGATGTGCTGTATGTCCTAGTTTTTCAAACTTACTATTACTATCAATTCGAACAACAAATCCATCTGTGGGAAATTCACTTACATCGTTATGAAGTACAGTAAAAAACCCATAATTAGATAGAAGTTGCATATCAAGACTATAAAAGTCTGTTAGACTAGGAGATACGCCATGAGCAAAAAAGTGTAGATTTCGAGTTGTAAACTCTTCAACTGATTTTAGATTTAACGCACCCGCTGCATAGTTTCGGGCATTTTCAATCGAACTTGAAGCTACAATTTCTCCAGTAATTTGAACAATTCCCGTTGTCGGAATATTTTTAGGAATATTCATTGTTTGAACAAGAGAAGTAATGTCTTGGCCTCGCTTACCATCTCCTCGTGTAAGAGCAAGCCAAAACTCTCCTGCTACGTATAGAATAGAAATTGCAGCGCCATCTAGTTTTACAGACTTTACTCCGCCTTCGAAAGGACAGGTGTCCTCTGGGTATACTTTTTTAAGTGAGTACATCGGATAAGCATGCCCGATACCTTGTGGATGCTTTGTACCTACACTTTCGTAATTATAGAGTTCAACTAACGAATCGAACTCTTCGTCAGACAATATCGGACTGCCGTCGTAGTAGCATTTCGATACATAATCAAGATAGGCTTTGATTGACATAAGTGTTTCTCCAGAGTTTATATATTATATATAATTTGGAAAAAATAGTCAACATTTATTTTTCATAAATTTCTGTGAGTAAATCTTTAAAGTTTTGAATTATAATCTCTTTGCTTTCCGCCAGTGAAAGAATCTCAGTGAGACCAATAAATAGCTCACGGCTATTTTCAATATCTAGAGGAATAGAAATTCCTTCACTAGAGGGTGCCCACTCTTCATCGAAGTTCATATAGTATTTTCTAAGGTGTAAATACTCTACACCTCTAAATTCATTTACTACTAGTCTTACTTGATTATATTCTCCATCTTGTATTATTCTATGATAAATTTCACTCATTTTTTAGTATTGAACTCAAAGGCACAACACTGGTTACATTTTCTGGATCCATCAGTCGATAGGCATCTGTGTCCCAGCAAAACATTAATACTGTGCTATCGCCTTCTTTGGCTCTATTATTTTTTTCTTTAATATAGTCATTATTAAAGTCAATAGTGCAGACATTATATTTTACTTTATTTGAGTTTGGACTTCTATATGTAATTACAGCGTCACCATATTCTTGTAGTAATTTTTTAAACTCTTCTTTTCTCATTCCGAGGTATCCTTAGAAAGTGTTGCAAAACTTTTTTAGCAGGGACTTTCTTTGCTGGTTTCTTCGGACGAAAAAAAGTCCGGAAAGACCGTAATCTTTCCGGCTTTGTAATTTCGAAAGACTAGGCTGCTTTTGCGTTGCCAAGCACTTCCGCAAAGTAAAGAGCTGCTTTGCCCGTCAGTTTTTCGATAATCTCTGCGTCTGGTTCCAGTCCGAGATCGCGAATCGCTGCATTCAATTGATCGAGTGCAACAGCTTTGCTAATACGCGAACTGCCTTCACTCTTTGTAGAAGAGCGGCTAGTAGCACCCGCTGCTGCTTCTTTTTTAACATATACGCCTGCTTTCGTAAGAATCATACGAACGCCGTTCGGTGACTCTTCAAGTTCTTCTGCGATATCCTTAACAATCTCCATAGAATTTTCTGGAGTCGGATCTGCATCTTGATACATTTTAATTGCGTCTGCTCGTTTTTGATCGTCCCAAGCCACTTTTTTTCTCCTTGCTTTGCCTGTATAACCAACCGTACTGCCTGTTGCCCTGAGTTGAGCTTCGTAAAATCGATCGCCCATTACTTCCTCCACTGTCTATATATTATAGACTCTATAGGTGGGAAAGTCAACATCAATTTCTATCGTTCCTCAAATTTAATCAAATCTTCGATAACTGCTTGTCTCATACGCTCACAGCGGGATTTATTAAACAAACAGATGTAAAAAAATACTGGCGAAAATACAGCGCTCATACATAAAGTAGTTCCGTAATAAATACAAGCAGAAATAAATCCTTTGCGATGAGAGTACAATTCTAGATATTTTTTACGAATTGGATAAAAAATTTCTTTGCAGCTTAGTAAGCTTGTAGCTACTACAAAGATAAGTAAGTATTTCATAATGATTTAAATGACACTCCATATTCAATCAAATGCTCTAGACGACCAAGATCATAGGCAGGAGCTGCTGCATAAAATCCGCCAAAGTCTACAGAAGGAAAATAGGTTGAAGAATTTTGCATTTTTTCATTAATATAAATTTGGTAACACTTTGAGTCATATTTTTCTAGGTATTTTGGCTCTTTGTACTCTTTTATTACAATACAAGGAGCATGATACTTAGCTGACCAAGCGATTTCATTTGCACCAAACTCTTCTGCAATACATTCTTCTGGAAGTAGTGCTGTCTTATATTTTTCGTCTCCAGTCACTTTTTCTGGAATACCTATGCGTGCAATAACATTTTTTACAAATGTTGGCGATCGATAGATACGACGGGAAATATCGGCAATGGTGTCTCCGCTTAGAAGTGATTCTGCTATAAGCCGAATTTCTTCTGGTTGAGCCGGCTTGCCTCGGCGCTCTTGTTTTTTACGAGAAGAAGTTTCTTTGTCTCGTTTCCAATTTTCTATAATTGTATTAAGCCTAGTAGTATTGTAGGAGATATTCAAAATCTCACAGGCTTCTTTTTTAGAAATTGGATTTTTATCTGATTCAAGCAAAGAAACAACTCGTGCAACATTTGCATCTGTAAGTTTTTCTGATTCTTTTTTCTTTACTTGTTTATTAGTTTTCATTACGATTCAATCCACTCATATCCACAATCATCACACTCGTAAGAATAGTGATCATCACCATTATAGTTATCGTCTATAAGCTCAAGCTCTGCACTGCACAGAGGACAATGATACTTAATAAAATTACTATATTGAACTGCTTTTGGCGGCGGAATACTTCTCATTGCTGATTTCATATTATCTTCCTGAAATTCTCCTGTCATAACTTGCTATATTTTCATCCCACCACTCGGGCTTTGATCTAAACTTCCAAGTGGCAAACGTCGCTTTATCTAGCATATAGAAATAACGATAAGTTTGTACTGGATTGTCTGGATCTCTAAGATGTGGTGGAAACTTATCTGAAAGTGCAAGAGCAAACTTAGTTAGTCCAGAGTTTGGTAGCCTCTTAGGTACTTCAAAGTTCTTAACTATATGCTCTAAATCTCGCACTTTACCATAACGATACGTATACTCGTCGCAAAGAGCTGCAGCATAGTTGAAAGTATACGCATAGTTTTCATAAGACGAACGAACCCATATCGTACAAGGATGATTGTACATAGTGGGTAGATAAGGAGAAAGAGGTCGCTGATCTTGTGGCAAAGTAATAATTTTTTTCTTAGCCTTATTAAGTTCAGCAGTTTCTTCTTTTGTGAGAGCGCGGGGAATATAGCCTAAAATATCATCTACCCACAGAGCTGTACTCATCATTTGAGCAGCCTCTAGAGGCATTTTTACGACATGCTTGTCTACGTGATATTCAATACTTTTGTTAAGGTCGTGGTCGAGAATAAAGATATTCACAATAGTTCACTAAGCTGAATAAAGAGTAGTAGTATAACATAGAAAGGAGTGAATGTCAAAATTTAAATCTTAATTTCAAAATTAAATACCTGAGCACTAGGCGACAATACTCATCAGAAAGTTCTGATACAGTAGTTTCCTGATTCATTAACTGTTGTATTATTGCTTCGTACTCAGGTTTTATCATGGCTTACTTTTTTGGCTTGTCGTGATACTCATCATCTTCGTCATCATCGTGAAACAAATCACCATGCATTCCTTTTTTACCTGAATGTTCATTCCACATTGAGTAACAAACTGCTACAGCTTGTCCTTGTTCACGTCCTTCTCGAACAAGTTCTGGAATACACCGTGCAATAAATGTATCTTGATTTTCATTCTTTCGAGGTTTTGGCATTTTCGTCTCTTATAAGTTCTACATAATTGTAGACTTCATCGATAAGCTCATAGATTTCATCTATTAGCGTATCATCGTCTAGTAAACTTTTATCTTCATTATTTAGCTGATTTACTTTTGAACGTGCCCAAGACTGCCCTGGGTCTCCGCCCCACAATGCCCAAGCAATACGCCCGGCACTAGGATAACCTTGCTCGCCGGGCGAAAAGCCTTGACCTTGTTTATCTACTTCATGCCTAGAAAAATACGAATGCATTCTTCGCACAGTACTAGGTGAAAGGTTTTCTTTGCGAATGAGTTGATTTGCTCGCGTGACTCCAATAATTGTTCCGCCACGATTATACTCTTTTCTCCAGTCTAGGCCGCGTCTAGCTTCTGCGGCCATAGCATCAGTAGGTACTAGATCTACCATAGTTTTCTCCAATTGGTACTTCGGGATGGAATTGAACCATCGGCCTGACGCTTATAAGACGCCTGCTCTTACCACTGAGCTACCGAAGTAAATAAGTGGTGGGCCCACTAGGATTTGAACCTAGAGTCAACAGATTATGAGTCTGCTGCATTAACCGTTATGCTATAGGCCCACGGACTTAACTGGTGCGGCTTGAGAGAATCGAACTCTCACTACTAGCTTGGAAGGCTAGAGCACTACCTTTATGCAAAAGCCGCAAATATTTGGTGCCCCGAGCCGGACTCGAACCGGCACGCTAAAAAGCGACAGATTTTAAGTCTGTTGTGTCTACCAAATTCCACCACAGGGGCAATGCTGGTCCAGATGGCAGGATTTGAACCTGCGACCCCTCGCTCCCAAAGCGAGTGCACTACCAAACTGTGCTACATCTGGTCGTTATCTTCGGTCATCCACTTGTCCCACGCATTCAAAAGTTCGTTATACACTGCGTAGGCTATATCTTCACGACTAGGAGTATCCGTATGCTTGAATGCACGATTCAAGCCAAATCCAATACCTTCTTCAAAGATTGCATCAAGAACTACTTTCATATTTGGCTGCATTATACTCTCCTAGTTATATGGCGGAAGCGGTGAGATTCGAACTCACGAACGGGATAAACCGTTGCCTATTTTCAAGACAGGTGCCTTCAACCACTCGGCCACACTTCCAAACTTCAGAATATATAATATCAAAAATAGATTTCAAAGTCAAGAAGTAATTTTGAACTAGTCAAACCAATGGCGAATAACACCGGCTATAATTACAAAATTAGTAATTAGATAGGTAAACACAATAGCACTACGAATAATAGCAATAATATTGGCTTCTCGATCATCAGTTCCACTTTTTTCACCTAAAGCTTTTGCCCACAATCTCCACATAATTTGGTGCTCCCGGAGAGACTCGAACTCCCGACCCACTGATTACAAATCAGTAGCTCTACCAACTGAGCTACAGGAGCTTATCTTTTATATCTTGAATCAAGACGAATATAAGGATTTTCAAAAACATTTTTTTGTAGCATCCACGATGAAGGATATCGGAACGGTTCTAATACACTTCGAGAAGCTACAGTTTGAAAGTCTAGTGTTAGATATCTTAACCAACCAGATTCTGCTTCTTCTAGTTTTTCAATTGGAATAGCATTGAATAATTTGTACGGATCAGACAAAACCATAACATCCATACCGATAAATTCAAATCGAGTAGGATGCCATGTAATTGTTGCTATGCTATTTAAGGGATGCATAATAATACATTAAAAAGATTGCCTCGATTGGAGTTTCTACTTCTACGCAGTCAATACTAGCTATACTATTGCGTTCTGCAA
>JBEAYS010000163.1:0-20762 GCA_041170505.1 Cyanobacteriota bacterium | reverse complement strand
ATACCTACCAAATCGCGTTTGATGATTTTAAAATGGGCTATGCAAGCGCCTTGGCTTGGCTTTTGTTTTTGTTGGTCTTAGTGGCCACGAGCCTGGCTTTTAGAGTTAGCAAAAAACTTGTACATTATTAAGGATTCGCTGAAAAACGAAGTTTTGAGGCGGAATCCGCCTAACAAAAATATTAAGGATCCACTTAAAAATTCGTCCTCTTCAATTTTTTAATTTGATATTTTGCGTTGACTCCTTAAATGTTTTTTTTATCTGCTCGTTTAGCTTGTGTTTATCAATAGCGGATTTGAACATATCAGCTCCTCTGATGGGATCTGGAATATCTGATGTTAGATCCACCAAAACCGGTCTGGGAGCTATTCCCATATTGCCACCGCGAAACTTTATTTGCATAACTACCCCTTATAGCTTGTGTGCTTTTTGAAGGTTTAACCAGAGAGCCCAATACTCTCCTTCGATATCTTCGTGTTTCGGTTTTATTTTTTGATAAATCTTTTCTGCCGTGCCAGCTGGGCTTTTTAATAAATGAAATTTTTGAACAGCCCTTTCAAAAATATTTGCGTGTTTTTTTTGCACGCCGTCCAAAACCGGCGTAAACATCGTTGACATCAATTTTTCCCCCTCAGTGCCTAGATACCAGCTCACAAAATAAAAGAGGCAAAAAGCCTCCCCTTATAAACTGATATATACTTATTATTCCCAGTTTTTTGGTTTATATCACCCCCGCTAGTTTAAATATAATTAACAATACGTGTAAAAATAATAAGCGCCAAGGCTTGATTTTACCTAGGGGGACTTGCTAAAGTGGGATTATATGAACACTATCAGAATTGATCAAGCTCATACAACCAAAGCAGGACCTCATAGGAAAAAAGTTGAATTATCATTAAGTGAAGCTATACCCGTCTCAAGTACATCTACAGATCGTTTGCCAATATATTCACAAAATTTCCTTACAAAAACAGGTCATTCATCAAAAACTAATAAGCTAATGACAGCTCTTACTGCAATTTCTCAAGAGCCTGATCAAGCTCAAAAACGCACTAAATATGAAAATTTTTTTGCTCAACTTTTTAATGGATCATATATTGACGCTGAACTAACTGATGATAATTTGGATCAACGTATTGGAGTTTTACGAGATAAACTTCAAGAACGATTAAATTTTAACGATAAAGAACTAGCTGGCATGAGTTCGATCGGAAGAATCATGGCACACCCTGCCGCGAGCCCAGTGGCTGCGGTAGTTGCTGCAATGACCCTCCTCGTCTCAGCTGCAGGTAATATTCCTGCTGTTGCTGATTTTGCGGAACGTTATGCCCCTAATAATAGTTTTGTTGATTCTTGGTCTTCTGAGACTGTGACTAACGGTCTTGAGAGATTTAAGAGATTTGGACTAGAAGAGGGACTTGTGGGAAGTACTTTTAAGGTCGGTGATTTTCTTTCACCAGAAGGTCATAATTATTATTTAACTACTGATGATCCATATTATAGACGTATTTATGAGCTATTGTATGCTCAAATACCAAATTATAATAATAAAAACTTAGAACTTGGACAATTCAATGTTACTTTTGATAATTCAACTAAACCACCTGGTACATATCCACTCAGTTCAGGTTCTGATGGGGATCTTATATTTAATCTAGAATTGATAAAACCTGATGCTAGATATGCAAATGTTTTTTCTTCATATACATATGATTCAAGAAAACCAGATACAGCAAGCCGTGAAAAACCTAAAAGATTACATGATGAGAATGCCGAGAAAAAAATAAAGCCCCATTAACGGGAGATGTTGATCAATATATGAAAAATCTTCAACTTATGAAACCTTTTCTTGGCGAAGCTTCTACTTACTGATTAAATTAATAATTACTCGGTGATAAATCAGGGGTTGATGTGACTGGGGTTTCGTCTACAGAAATCGTTGGTGATAAATCAGGGGTTGATGTGACTGGGGTTTCGTCTACAGAAATCGTTGGTGATAAATCTGGTGCTGGTATTATAGGTAAATTATTTTCGTTTCCAATCCCTCCAGGACCTTGCTCCAACTGAACAGTTTGCGGAATAGGTTTTAGAATATTAGGCTTCGGAGTTTGATTTAATAGAGCTTTTTTTTGCTTAGCAAAAAGATTTTTTGATAAGCCTTTTATAGATTCGTAATCAAGTCTGTTTAGAGTATCATTAGGATTTTTGACACTGACACATAGCTCTATGGTAGTATTTTGACTTTCGTAGTTTCCGCAACTCATAGAGCTTGGTTTAGGCTTAGGTTTTTTTGCAAGCACCGGACTCTGCGCGCCGGCAAGGGCAAGGAGGATAACCAAAACTTTTTTGTTTGTTTTCATGTTTTCACCTGGGTCATTTGACCTAGGTAATAAATCGGGTATTTAGGCTAAAAACTATAGTCTTAAAAGATTAATTTTTAATAGGGATAACAATCTTAATAATTTTTTTCAGGAGCGAATCCTTAATCACCTAAGTTTTCTCAGAAGCGAGCTCTTGCAACTAAGTTTTGGAAATTTTAGTGATTAGAGTTAGCGATACTGTCTATTAAACCCGCTAGGCTAGAGGGATCAAGAGCCGAGACCACTCGAGGCTGGAAGTGAGCGTATCTAAAACACAGCTCGTCTAGGTATTTTTGGCGGTCTTCTTCTTGCCAAGGCTTAGAGCTAATTAAATCAGCTTTGTTGAAGACATAGATTTTTGGCGTTTTCTTTTCGCCCAATAGCTCATCTAGAATCTCTTCTACCACTCGAATTTTTAGGTGGATATTTATATCATTGACATCAATAACGTGTAGGATCAAGTCAGCGTCTACGATTTCGGCTAGTGTAGTCTTAAATGCTTTAATGAGATCTGGCGGAAGATCTTGGATAAATCCGATGGTATCTGCGATCATGAATTTTGGTTTTTTGGAATAATCTTCGTAGGATTCAGTCTGTGAAGGGCTTGTGAAGCGCTGAGTGAACAGCTCGCCGACTTTTGAATCAAGAGTAGCAAACAGCTCATCTGCGATATAGACATCTTTTTTCTTGGTCAAAGCCTTTATTAGAGTGCTTTTGCCAGCGTTTGTGTAGCCTGCAAGGGCGACAGTGCGGGTATTGCGGTCTTTGCGGGTTTCTCTTTGGCGGCGTTGAATCTCTCCATAATTAGTAATTTTTTCTTCGATAAGTTTAGTGCGTTTTTGTAAGTGCCGTTTCATGATCTCAATATTGGTTTCACCAATACCTACTGTACCGATACCACCCGCTTGCCTAGAGAGTTCTAGCCCCATACCAAAAATTCTCGGACCCATATGCTTAATGCTGGCAAGTTCGATTTGGAGTTTTGCTTCAGCGGTAACAGCGTGCTTGTCAAAAATCTTGAGGATCAAATCCACTCTGTCCCAGACTTTTATTTTGCGAGGAGTCTCAAACCTGCCCTGTGACTTGAGTCTCTCGATTTCGTAATTAGTGCAAATCTCCTCAAGGTTATAAATTTGACGAGGTTTAAGAATATTATTCAGGATGATAACATCCACGCCATCAGCACCTCCCAGTTCGTCGAGTAATTCTTTTATTTTGCCCTCGCCGACATAGGTACGGTAAGAGGGTTTGGCACGTTTTTGGTAGACTTTTAGGACGCTGACGCCGCCATAGGTCTTCACTAAACTATCTAGCTCATTGAGCCTTAGCTCGGCTTCTTTAGGGTCCGATCCCAAATCAACAATATCAATCAGTAGGGCGCGCTCTTGCATTAATTAAATCTTAGCGGTCATGCTATGTGCTACCTGAGCTAATCTCGTGATGACTTGTGTGAGCTTGGATTCATTTAGCCCGCAAACAGGGATGCGCAAAAACTGGTTAGAAATCATTGGCATATAGAGCTGGCTTGCTAGGATCTTCTCATAGAGTGCGTTTGCGTAAGTAGTGTCTTGGTACTTATGAGTAGAAACTTTTAAGCTAACAAAAAATCCACTATCTGGTTTTATGATCTTAAACTCCTCAGGTAAATTTGCTGAAATCAGCTCCATCAGCACTTCACGGCGCTTGCTGATTAGCTTAGAGCTATCTTCCTGAAATTGATGAACGTTCGCTAACTTGGCTGGATTTTTTAGGATATCCATGGCGATCTCTTGCCCGAAGCGAGATGCGTTACTAAAAGTGCCTCTAATACAGCCGCCAGCAATATCTCGCCAGTTATTGGCGTTTTTTTCGTTAGTAGTTAGTAAAGTCGCAACTCCTACTCGCGCTCCGTACATAGCAAAGCTCTTAGAGACAGTCGCCGCGATAACCACATTAAAATTAGGGCTATTGATTTTCTGGAACAGGCTCGGCAAGAAGCTTAGGCGCCTATAATCTTTACCGGTCGGGCCGAAGTCTATATAGGCAGTATCAATCACAAGTAGAATCTCGTTTTGTTTATACTTAGCGAGAATCTCTGCAATCCGCTCCCAGACAGCGTTACCGAAGTCTTTACCAAGAGGGTTGTCATAAGGCGTGTTAAGCAAAATGGTGATTTTGGTTTTAGGATTACGACTGGTAATCAGCTGGATGCTCGAGTCAAAATCCTCAAAATTAAAATTATCCTGCCCGTCTAAAATATCAAAATTCACCAGTGGCTTGCGGTCTATTCCCAGTACGATACTGTCGTAACCCGCCCAGTGAGGGTTATGCGTGATGATCTCGTCATCTCTGCCGGTGCAGGCAAGTAGGGTGGTCGCAATCGCATTAGTCCCAGCTGAAGTAACGATTTCAGCTTTGTGTACACCATTCTTGCTAAGCTCCTCACAGGTCTTATGTCCGATAAACTCAAGGCTCATTAGCTCAGCCAATCCCGCCAAACCCGTACTGGGAGCGTATTCCATGTTTATGCCTTTTTCAGCGAGCTCTCGAGCCGAATCAATTACCGCTTGCGGAATGATAAGATTGCCGGCATCGTCAGCCGCTGAGCCGATTATCGCTGTTAGTTTATTAGGGCTAGTATCCTTGCCAGCCAGCTGGAGTAAACCTACAATAGGATCGGTGCTAATTCTTGCTAGAGTCTCATAAAAAGCCATATATAAATATTTTAGCTTAGGATTGCCCCTAAAATCGTATAATTCATATAGGGTTATGTGGCAAAAATTAAAAGAAAAAATAAAAGAAAAATTCTATTATTCCTGGCTCAGTATTTTTGCCCAGACCATTACTAATCTTGTTTACGCCTCGATTATATATCATATCGTGCACCGCACCAAGGTCGAATTTACCGGCTCCAAGCCCGATCGCAACAAAAATTATTTAATCGTCTCTAATCACATCTCCATGAAGGATCCGCCATTGGTAGGGCATTGTATCAAGCTTCCTGTTTCGTTTATCGCTAAGACAGAGCTTTTCCAAAACCCTCTTCTTAAGGCGTATATGTACTCTACTAGCACTATTGAAGTGGACCGCGATAATCCAGATACTTCTACATTTAAAGAAGCCAAAAAAGCTCTAAAGGCAAAAGCGATGGGAATAGCTTGGAGTGTGGTGATTTTTATAGAAGGCACTCGCTCAAAAGACCCTGATAAGCTCGGCAAGCCCAATAAGGGAGCGGTTTTCCTGGCGCGCCTTGCCAAGGTCCCGATTATTCCTTGTGGAATTCATTATGCTGAGGACAAGACTATTACCGTGCGTTTTGGTGAGCCCTACGAAATAGATTATAAGGGTGATTTAGAGGAGCAGTCTTGGCAGTGTTTAGAAAGGATTGCTCAACTAGCCGGCAAGTCTCTCCCTGAGCGGGATTAAATCGCCCATAGCTGTGTTTCGCTCACAAAAAATCACGCTAAAAGTTTTTTAGTAGCTGAATATCTTCTAGAAACCATATCCCAGTCTATGATCTTCCCAAAAACGTCTAGGTATCTAGGTTTGCCGTCAGCCCCAAAATCCATAGTATAAGCATGCTCGTAAACATCAAGAGCCAAAATCGGAATTACAAAATTAGGAAAATTGGCACTATGATCGCTAACACCGTAATTGATGAGTTTGCCATTAAGTAGATTAAGAGCGGTAATAGACCAGCCCGGCATCTTACCAGCGATAGCATTGAGATTAGAAAAATATTTGTCAAAACTGCCAAAACTCTCATCAATAGCTTGATTCAGGGATTTTGACCTTTTTGAGCTATCACTGCTCATGTTAGAAAAATAAATATCGTGGAGAGCCATCCCATTAAGCGAAAACGCTAAATGCTTCATTGCTGTTTCGTTTAGATCGCCAGCGAGGATTTGTTTCTCGGCGTTATTTACTTTTTCGACATAGCCGCGATACAGTCCCAGATGGTTTTCTACCATCGCGGGGCTAAGACCGAGATTCTTGTTTTTAAGTAAATGCGAAAAATCTTTTACTAGATATTGAGTGCCGTCGTGCACGGGATATAATTCTGAGTGCTTAGAATAATCTAGCTTAATTGGCTTAGAACTCGCTCCCTGAATGGATCCTATTCCTCCAAAAATAGCTAAGCCCGTAGTGCCAGCTAGCGAAACCAAAAACTCTCTGCGCGATATTCCCATGCCTATGATTTTATCATGGGCTTAGGCTGGTTGTGTATGAGCGTGTATCGGTGCTGGTGCTGGGGTCGTTTGAGAAGCCAGTTGGACGGGTTGTTGTTGTTGTGATGAAGCTTGCGCTGTAGGTGTTCCGTCTTGAGCTGGATTCAAAATATTTTGTAACATAGCATCAAGACCGTCAGAAGTATTTGCTTGCGGAGCTTGTCCTGGACCTAATTGAGCCTGCGCAGGTTTTTCAGCGGCTTGAGCTGGACCCATTCCAAGCATATCCATAAGAGCAGCTTTAAGCTTCATTAGAAGATTTTGGGCTTGCATCGGATCTAGGTTAGCAAATAAAGATTTGATTTGAGCTTCAGGGCTTTGAGCTTGCGGTGCTTGAGCAGGTTGTAGTGCGGAATTAGTTTGCTGTGCTTGAGCCAGCATTGCTGCATTAGCGCGATTAGCGTCTGTCGTAACTGAGCTAGGTTGAGCTGGAAGTTGAATAGATTGCGTTGGAGCTGGAGCGCTAGTTGCTGGGCTTGCACTAGGGGCCGTATTTGAATTAGCTCCACCGAAAATACCATTAAATAAGCTTTTTAAATCCATAATGAATATAATAATACACAATCCCCGTCAATATGTCAATAATAATTCGCGAAAAAATGTTATTTTTATGAAAATCGCTTAAAAGCCTTATACAACCCAGTGCTAATTGTAATAATGTTACAATTGAAAACCTTTTTAAATCTTGCCAATTGTAATAATATTACAATTGGGCTGTTGATTATTTTGACTTTTGCATAGACAATGTCTCTGAATCAAACCACGCCACAATAGTCCCGCTCATTTGCTGACCTTCTGTGTTTAAAAACATATCGCTGGCTTTTGCTAGGTTTTTGGCGTTACGCATGTCAAAAACGGGCCACTGGTTATCGGGGCTTGAATTGTTTTCGTACTGGCGGATATAAAAATTGCAAGTCTTTATGCTCACGCCATTATCACTAGCTAGCCCGAAGCCGCGGCACAAAAGCGGGCGCGCGGGATAACAAGAACAGCTCCCTGCTTCATCTAAAAACGGACATTGGTATTTAAAATTATTTGGATTTTCTGCGCCGCGTTTTTGATTTTCGGGTAGAGATTTATCGATAATAGTGAGCCTGGTGCCGAATAGTTCTTGGTGATCATCTTGGATTTTAGTAGAGGCGGTTTGGATTCTTTTAATATCGTAGCCGGTGCTTTCCATCCAGTTTTTGAGATACAAAAACTCAGTCAAGCTCATCACCGGAAAAGTAAATTTACAACAATCACTACATTTAAAATATGAGCAAGTATTTTTTTCTAATCCAGCTTCAAGAATAACTTCCTCTTGAACTCGGTCGATTTCTTCAAGAATCCTGTTCCAATTACTCAGCGTTTCTGGCGGTGAATAAAAAAACTCATTGGCTAGAAGCTTGATTTTGACTGGTTTTGCTGGGTTCGGTGAGAAAATTCTACGGTAGTCTTGAAGATATTTTTCTTCTAGCTCGGTATTGCCAATTTTTTTATAGTACTTAATTAAGCTAAAAATTTTCATCTGCTCATCGAATAAAACTTGAGCAGGGTATGAATTGATTAATTCAAGAACATCAATCTTGCCAGCAGAAATTTCTGAGTAAATAATTTTTAGAGCTAGATAAATTTTTATTTCTGGTAAGAATTCACTAAGATTTAGAATACATACTGGATTAAAATTTTCAAGAGTGTCAGTGTTATTACTGATCAAGCTAAATAAATCCATAAATGAGCTAGCTAGTCGATGATTCAGCTTGCTTGCAATTTCAGGATTGGGATTTTTTCTAAAAAAAAACTTATTGAGGGGTTCACTTAAAGTCAAGCTATTAAGCAGGCATAAAGACTTAATTTCTTCGGTCGCCACAAGCTCAGGATGATTATCTATTATCTTGGAAATTTGCTTATTATATTGCCTGAGAATAAGGCCTAAAAACCAAAAAAACTTTTCATCAACTTGAGGTTTTTTATGAATTTTAAAATTTTCGTTTTTAAGATTCTCTTCATATTTGCTGACTGAAAAATCTTTTACTCCCGAGTTTTCAGGGCGAATTATTTCAAGAGATTGGAGTTTTTTTTCAGCCAAAAGTGTACACCTGGTTATATTTTAACAGAGAATAATTATATTTTGGCCCATGGCCTTGGCCAAATAGCTAATATCGTTTACAATGGCCATTGTGATTATTACTAACTGCACAGTTTGCGGCGTAAAACTTAATTCCAAGAATCGTGTCTCTTATAGACCTAATTCATGTCGTGATTGCGAACTTGAGCGCAAAAGATTGTACTCTCTTAAACGTAAATCAGACCAAAACAAAAAATCTAAATCATCTAATTCTAAGTCTAAGTCCAAAGCTAAGATTGCTACAAAATCAAGATCAAAAGTAAAGCCAGTAAAAATTGCAAAAAAAATATTAATCAAAAAAACTACTAAAAAAGTAGTAAAAAAAATTGACGCAAAGGCAATTGCTGTAAAAAATAAACAAAGAGAAAAGCTCGTAAAAGAACGTGAGAAGCTTAGAATTCAAAAAGAAAAAGACCGAATTCGTCTCCAGAAAGAACGTGAAAGAGAGCGCATCTTAAGAGAAAAAGAAAGAATTCGCCTCCAAAAAGAGCGTGATAAAGATCGCATCCAAAAAGAAAAAGAGCGTGAAAAGCTCCGCAAGGAAAAAGAAAAAGAAAAATCGCTGAAGCTAAAAGCTAAAGAGCAGGAAAAGCTTGATAAGCTCAAGCAAAAACAACAGCTAAAACTCTCTAAGGAAGCGGAACGCGAAGATAAGCGCCGTGCCAAGGAAGAAGAGCGCGAAAGCAAAAAACGCGAAAAAGAAGAAGCTAAGCGCAAGAAGCAAGAAGATAAAGACAAGCGTGCTCAAGAAAAAGCTGAAAAAGAGCGCAAGAAAAAATTACTTGATATGAATATAATTACTGATATTCCGGATTATATAGTTAGTTCATCTACCGTTAAAGTAAAAAAGAGAAGATTGGGCAAACCTAGTAAGGCTCTAAAAAATTCACAAATTATTCAAGCTCCTAGCTCGAGTGGTTCTTTACTAGGTCCTGAAAAAGTAGTAGCTCCGTTTAATCCATCTGCCGAGGATATGGGGGAAATTTTAAGAGCACCCTCTGATACACCATGGGAAAGTTCCAATTTTAAAATTGTAGGCGGAACATTTGTAAGTAATACTGAAAACGAAGAAGATGATAGTAAAGGTCCTAGCGAGGATGAAGTAAAGGCAATAATCGAGAGAATTCGTCTTGAACATAAAACTCGTAAGGATTAGTATTTAAGCACTATATATAGTGTTTGAAAAATTTCGTAATTAAAAAAATATTTGATTTTATTGGGAACAACTTTTGTTTTCTAGCGTCTAATAATTTGTAGGCCTTATTATGCGCAACAATAAAAGAATGTTAATAACTTTAGTGGCTTTGTTGACACAAATTAGTCCTGCACTTTCTAACCCAGAGTCAGTTATTAGTAACTATCAATACCAAGATCTTATTTCTGCTAATAATGTTTATTTAGCCGCTAATCCTTCTGATTATGAAGAAGACTGGGAAGAAGATGATGAGTTTTGGGAAGATGAAGATCCTTTTTATGATGAAGAGCCAGCCGTCGCTCCCCCACCTAAACAGCGGGCTTCTGCGCCTGCAACACAGCCTACTCCAACCAGTACTAGAGCTAACTCTATTCCAACATCAGCACCTACTACAACTAGTTCGCCAGAACCTATTCGTCAAGAAATAGTAAAAAAAGATAACCGTGAAATCGATCAAAAAATAGCAGAAGATTTAGCCGCAGCTAAACAAAAAAGAGAAGATGGCTATGTTAAGTTAGCTCAAAAATTTAAGAGATCTACTCAAGATTTAGAAAATTTATACTCGCAGTATGGCGATATTCTTTCAGGTCTTAATCCGGAAAATCCAAAAGACCTGAAAGAAATCGAAAAATTAATTGAGATTGTTGGTATTCCTAAACGCGAACGCAAAATTCAAGCGCCTACCGTTAAAAAGGCTCCCAAAGACGATCCTATGGTAAATTTCTCAGCAAGAAGTATCCCAATCAGAGACGCTTTTGCGACTTTGGCGAGGGTATCTGGCAAGAGTATTACTGTCTCTGGCCAAATTCAGGATAGAGATACGATATCTGTAGTAGAAATTAATAACCAGCCCTTTACGCAAGCATTTTTGAGCTTGGTAGAAGCGGCTGATGTGGATTTTTCCGTGGGCGGTGATAACTATACCATCCTAAAAAAACGTGGAGCGAGAACTACTGCTCTAAAAGCTGATATTAATAGTACTGATGTAGATCTGTCCTTGCCTCTTGAAGAGCGGTTTGCTGATTTGATTTATGATAATGAAGATTTATCGAGTATCATAAAAGACCTTGCTAATAAGTACGGTGTGGATGTAGTGATGACAGCTAATCCTACTGAAAGAGTTACGCTTAGAGTGCGCGGAGTGAATATAGAAGATGCTTTTGCGTTGGTTTTTGCAGGTAGTCAGTTTCAGTTTACTCGTAAGGATGATACTTTTGTCGTTTATAGTGCGACTAATAAAAACTTTAGCCTTGATAGAAAAACAGTTTTATTCCCTCTAAAATATCTTGAAGCTCAAAACGCTAATAAGCTTTTGCCAGCTGAATTAAAATCTCTTGTTCAAGTTAGTGAAAACCAAAATGCTTTTATTGCTGAAGGTTCTAAAGCCGAACTTACTAAGCTTTTTGATTTTATAAGAACTATCGACAAGCCAATCCCGCAAGTGGAGCTGAATGTAAAGCTTGTAGAAGTTTCTCAGGAGTTCATCAAAAACAATAAAATATTCCAAGATTCTTTTTCTATAGGCCGCTTAGGAAAAATTGTTGGCGGTCAAACACTTGGATTTAATATGGATTTGAGTAGTAATGAGTGGGGTGTGTTTCAAAATCGTCCTAGCTTTCAGCAATCCACGAAAGACAATCAGCTAAAAGTCAATCAAAGACTGCTTGTTACTAGTGGAAAAAGTGCAAAGATAAATTTTGATAAAGATAGTAACATCATCTTAAACGCCGCAGACCCTGCTGGACAGACTATCGGCGTAGTCCAAAACCAAAGAATCCAGAGAATTACAGCTGGTAACTCTATGGATATTACTCCTGTAGTTGGTGGAGGTGGAGTTGTTACGGTGAAGCTTGATGTAGAAGTATCTGCTAATGGTGATTTGAATTCTCAAGGTATTCCGGGTACAACTCTTAGAAGACGCATCTCATCTGAAGTACAAGTGATTGATAATGAGACTATTGCTATTGGGGGATTGTTTGATGATAGTAAAGGACAAAATTCTGATAATCAAATACCTTTATTAAGTAAGTTGCCGGTAATTGGTAATTTCTTTAAAAACAATACCAAGAAAAAAGATCTAACGGAGTTAATCATTTTAATTACACCAAAAGTTAGAACTGGTGAGGATGTAGAACAGATTTATGTTCAAGCGCAAGGAAACTAAATAGTGAAAGTAAATCATTTACAATATCTTCTAATCGCTTTAATCTCTGCTTTTAGCTTGAGCCCTGCAAAAGCGTTTTTAATTGAGTGGGAGGATTTGGTTAAATATTTCAAGAAACCTACTCAGCAATCGGTACATATGATTAATAATTACGCTTCTCCAATTTCGATTTTAGAAGCAAGTGTTTACGATCAAGGATCTTTACGTTTTAAAAATTTAACGGATGTGTTCCATACCTATACAGTAAAAGTCGTAAATAATACGGGTAGAACCATTTTGTCTTATGAGCTTACTTGGACCCTAAAGCATCCTTTTGAGGACTATGTTTTTCATACTATAAAAACAAATAGTATTGATCCAGTTGGTCCTAGTGCGCAACAGATTATGAAATTCAGAAGAGATAAACATTATCGAGAAGATGCTTATTACTTTGTTGAAGTTACAAAAGTACAATTTACTGACACCGATCAAGTATGGGAAGCACCTAAACACGAGGTTACTCTATCTAGATGGGACAATCTAAATATGCAACTAAATTCTGAGATCAATGGTGGTTTCACTCCATCTCAAAACAATTCTTCTTCATCGCCTAATAACTTTGTGCAGGACGTAGATCCTGTTAATGGTGCTGTTTTGATGAAGCTAAAAAAGATCTTGATAAACAAATAATTACTATTGTTTTTCCTTAACCAAAAAAAGTCTTTTTGACCCCTTTTATTTATTCATTGTTTTTTTTATTATATCTAAGTGTAAGACCGATATAAATGGCTTACAACAATAGGTGGATTCCGTCCAAAATGAATATTAGGGAATCACTCCTTAATATCCAAACAAAAGATAGTCATGAAGCTACCCTCTAAACCAACCCGCGAAGCCCTGCTTTTGACTATCTTTTGTATTTTTTAACGGTAACAATGTTTTTAATTTTAATCAAAAAAGGAGCAATATGATAAAAGTAGAAATTCCAAAAACTAATAATCCCAAACCCAGTGATAATTTAATTTTTCCTAAAATCAAATTCAAAGGACATCTTTTGACAGAAAGACAAATACGTATATTAGAGTTGATAGGAGAGGGTTATAGTAATTCTGATATTGCAAAAATTCTTGTGACATCCAATCGTAGTGTTGATGGTTATATCTATGATATTCGTAATTTAATTTCTAGAGAGTTAGGTTATCGATTAGGTGAAAGACAGTTAGTTTTATTTGCTCGAGAGATGTTGGATGGATATGTAACTTTTATGAGGCTTAAGACAGATCATAGTTTATCTGCTTATTTAAATAATTTTGGATATAATAAGCCAGATCAATTAAAGGATTCTCAATGTATTAGGCTTGGTCATACTAATTTTATTGAAGATTGGGATAATTATCCAGATGATGATGATATCGATGATGTTGATGATGAAGAATTAGATGCAATTTTTCCAAAAGATGGTTCATACCGAAGTCTGGATGAGGATTTAGAGATATCCAATTTTAAAATTGAAAAAATTGTTTTTGCAGAAACGAATAATAAATTTTTTATGGTTTGATAAATGATCTATTTAAAAAAGCTTCTTCGATGTTTTTAAACCCTGAGCCTAGGCAAATCATAAAATTACATCTTCTCTGGTGTGCTTATAGACAATATTTGGAGTGCATTAGCCAAGGTGATTTTACAAGCTAACACTATAGCAAGCCTAGCTTTCATTAATTTTTGGTTATCACAAATGACACGATTGTGACCATAGAACTGATGAAAAAGGCTAGCTAAGTTTTTTAGATAATTTGCAATTTTATATGGAGCAAAGCTAAGAGCAGATTCTTTGATTTCTTCTGGAAAATTTGCTAAAGCTAATATTAAAGCTTTAGTAGAATTAATTTCATCAGGATTACAATCTTCAAAAGCATCTTTAAATAAATTGTTATTTATTTTAAATTCCTCAATCCAATTATCTAAATCATTTTTAGATAATAATGGTGATAGCTCAACTCCAGTTTCTTGGTCTAGACGATTATCACAAATATTGCGTAGTATGCTTGAACAGCGAGCATGAGCATATTGAATGTAATATACGGGATTTTCTTTGTCTTGTTTGCAAGCTAGTTCAAGGTCAAATATAATTCTGTTATTTGCTTGGCTCTCGACTAAAAAATACCTAAAGGCATCTACGCCAACTTCCTCTACTAAATCACGAACCAGGACAATATTGCCTTTCCTTTTGGACATCTTGAATTCTTGTCCGTTTTTGCAAAGTGAAACTAATTGAACAAGAATGATTTCTAGTCGATCAGGATTTTGTCCTAGAGCTTTTAGACCTCCCTTAATTCCAGGGATTTGTCCGTGGTGGTCGGCTCCCCAGAGATTTATAACTAATTCATTTCCTCGAGCAAATTTATTTAAATGATAAGCTAAATCTGCTGTCAAATAGGTAAAATTACCATCTGCTTTTTGTAGCACGCGATCTCTTTCATCGCCAAATTCTTTAGCTTTAAACCATAGTGCGCCTTCATGGTTATAAGTTGCACCCTGCTTATCAAGCAGTTTACAAACTTCTGTAACCAAATTTTTATTATGAAGTTGTTCTTTTTCAGAATACCAAGAGTCAAAGCGGACGTGAATTTTTTCTAAAATATCTTTTTGAACTTCTAAAAAAATATTTTTTGCAATTGATCCCAAAAATTCATCAGAAACATTTTGGAGATTGAAACTATCATCAGTATAGTGTTTTGAAATCACTTCTAAATTTATAAATTCTTGAATAGAATCAAGAGGGTAATTATTTTCATGATCATATTCTACAGGACTTAATTTCCCTGACTCTATTAGAAGTGCTTCTCTTGTGGAATTGGCAAGTTTTTCGATTTGTACTCCAGCATCATTTATATAGAATTCTGTGTTTACTTGGTACCCAACACATTTTAATAAATTAGCAATTGCGCTACCTAAGACGGCTTGACGACCATGACCAAGATGTAAGTCGCCAGTTGGGTTTGCAGAAACATATTCCAACAGAATACTTTTAAACTCTTTATTAGGTCTTTGATTTGCTTCTAAGAAGCCGTAGCGGGATTTTTTTGTAATGATATTTGAAATTACCTGATTTAGTAAATTCCAGTCTAAAGTTAGATTAACAAAGCCAGGTCCAGCAATTTCGACCTTTTGAAAAAATTCTGTATATTTTAAGAGTTCATTTTTAAGGGATTCTGCAATTATTCTTGGAGCCAAATTAGCTTCTTTGTTGATTTTCATCGCTATATTCAGAGCCCTGTCACCATGTTCTGGATTTTTGGTCAACTCAACACCAATATTTTCTGGGATGGAATGGAGTTTACCCAGTTGACCAGATTCAAGAATTTTTTGTAATGCCTCTTTGACTAGATTTTCAATATTATCTTTGAGCATGACTTTTTCCCTAAACTAAGTATAGACTAGATTGATTTCCACTGGTTTATTTCTCATAAAAACTCCATAAATAAAGGACCCACTGAAAAATGCGTCTTCGTCGATTTTTCAACCCTGAGTAAAGAATGAATCTTGGCTCAGGTAGTGGATCCTTAATATTTTTGTTAAGCGGATTCCGCCTCAAAACTTCGTTTTTCAGCGAATCCTAAACCAATTGTCCGTAATACCAATTCATTTAGGGAGCTCTTTTTGACTTTACACGTCCTAATAAATAGTGAATTTCGACTTAGACTTTTTGACTATTGAAACAATAACAAGTATTTTGCTTGCGATGTTTCGTGTTCAGGGTTTTTTTCTAAGTGCTCCTATTCTCTCATCTCAGGCTATACCAAGATTGATAAAGATTGGTGCTTCAGCTTTGCTTAGTTTCTGTTTCTATTCATCAATTTATGTAAATGCAGATGGACCAATACTTTTAGATGCTTATCATATAACAGCATATATTTTTCATGAGCTTTTAATTGGTTATTTGTTTGGACTTATAGTTAATTTAATTTTTGAGGTTATTGCCACCTATGGACAGTTGATCGGTATTCAAATGGGACAAAGTTCGGCTAATATATTTGATCCTGCAACGGAATCCTCTGCAAATCCGATCTCAGCTATTTATACCAGCATGGGTTATTTTTTCTTTTTAAGTTTTAATGGACTTTATAATTTAGCATTAATTATGCGTAAGAGTTTTGAAATAATACCTCTTGCTAGTTTCTCAGTTAATATTTCTAGCATAGCTCAAAATTTTTTAACAATTTTTTCGCAGACCTTTTTAATAGGTCTAAAGTATCTTTTGCCAATGATGGCTTTAATGTTTATAGTTGATATTTTTGTTGCAATATTTTCAAAAATTCTGCCACAGGCCAATATGTATTTTTTGATTATGTCAAACAAATTAATTTTAGGGATGTTTTTGATGTTAATCGTGGTACCTGGATATCTTTTAAATATTCAAGATTTTTTCTCAAATGAAATCTTTGATTTGATTGAAGGTTTATTTGAATATTAAGGATTCACTCCCTGAGCCAAGGTTCATTCTTGGCTCAGGGTTGAAAAATCAACGAAGACGCAATTTCAGTGGATCTTAATTTTTACCTAGATTATTTGGTGGATTTATAGTCTGCATTAATTAGGAATAAGATGTTTAGTGCCTCCAGATGTAGATAAACAATCCAAAACCGAAGAAGCCTCGTCCTATAAACTTAAGCGTAGTCGTGATCAAGGTCAAGTAGCCAAATCTCAAGATTTGTCAACTACACTTACTTTTATCGTTACCTTTTTGATGGTGGCTCTTTATTTTCCTAAAATTTGTCAAGAGATTAATTTAGTATTTAGAAAAGTTTTTTTTGATTTTGATTTGAACAACTTTAATGAAGTAATTTTTCAGCAAGTAACGACTTATTTCTTCTTAGAATTAGCTATAACTATTATTCCAATTTGTGTTGTTGCTTGGGTTGTAGCTTTTGTGATGAGTGTTGCTCAAGTGGGATTACATTTTTCAACTACACCATTAGAGCCTAATTTTGACAAGGTAAATCCTATAAATGGCTTTGGAAGGTTATTTTCTATGCGAGGTGTTATCAGTACGTCACTCTCTTTAATAAAAATGCTTATTATTGGAGCAATTGCCAGCTCTGTCATTATGAACCCTGATAATTCTATGGTTCTTATTCATTTAGGAGATTTAAATTTTATTCTAAAAAAATCAACAGATATTATTTGGGAGTTAGTGATGAAGACTTCTATTACGTTGCTGATAATTAGCCTGGTTGATTATAGTTACCAAAAATGGCAGTTTTTACAAGATCAAAAAATGACTAAGCATGAAGTAAAAGAAGAGCATAAAGAACAAGAGGGTAACCCAACCATCAAAAGCAAAATCAAATCAATTCAGCGCGAAACCGCTCGAAAACGAGGTTTAAAAGAAGTAATTAAAGATGCTGACGTTATAGTTACAAATCCTTTTCATTTAGCTGTGGCTATTAAATATGATCGTCAATTTGGGACTACTGCTCCTATTGTGGTTGCAAAGGGAGCACGGTTATTGGCTTTGAGAATTAGAGAATTTGCAAAAGAGTCAAACGTTGAAATAGTGGTCAATATACCCTTAGCTCGTTCTTTATACAAGCAATGTAAAGTTGGATATGAAATTACACCAGAACTTTATGTAGCAGTTGCTGAAGTATTGGCATTTGTATATAGAAAACGTCAATCAAAACGTAATGCAAAAAAGGCGTATGCTAGAAGTAATTTATCCCAAGCCGCTTAAGATAAAAACAGGTATTTGGCGTAATTTTTGTGAAAATTTTTGAAATTTGGGTATATTAATATTTTAAAGGATCTAAATTATGAAAACCCCAAAACTAATAATTATATTTCTATCAATTTTTGTTTTAAATTCTATAAGTGTTATGGCCCAATATGCTGGGCAATATCAGCCTCAATATCAGGCTCAAGTATCATATGTGCCAGCTGGTACACCAATTACAGTGAGTATGAACGATACTATAGGTTCTGAATTTACTCAAGTTGGCGAGAGGTTTACTGCTACTTTATCAGGACCAATTTATTCAGGTAGTGATTTGCTAGCTGGTCCAGGAGCTATTTTAGAAGGTACTGTGGTAGAAGTAAATCCAGCCGGTAGGGCAGGAAAGCCAGCTAGTATTAATCTGAGAATTAATAATCTAACCACCAATGACGGTAGACGTATCCCTTTATCAGCTTCTATTGATCAAGAGACTTTTCAGCTCAAGGCAGAGGGAGGTGTGGCTGGTAATCTAGTCAAATCTTCAGTTGTAGGAGCTGGTGCTGGAGCGCTTTCTGGCTTGGTTGGAGCGGCTATTAGTGGTGGTAAAAAAGGAAAAGCTACTGCTATAGGTACTGGTATTGGTGCTGGTACAGGTTTATTAGTAGGGGCTTTTAGAAAAGGTAACGATTTGATTTTGGAGCGTGGTTCTCAAGTGAATTTCAGGCTAGATCAACCTTTACAAGGATTTAACTCTGCGCCCCCTGTTCAAAAATTCCAACCTGAATTTGGTGCTGGAATGCAATCTAATCCTAATTCAGGTATTTATCAGCAACAAACCCCTGTAAACCCTTATCTTCAATATTAAGGATCTACTGAAAAATTAGCCTCTTTTAACCTTTCAATTGATGCTTAATGGTTTATAAAATATATGAAGTGAAAATTTAGTACAATCTTATTTATTCAGCTTAGGAGTTATATAATTCTTATATGAACCTAGAAATAACTATGAGTACTATCAAAGTCAAACTTCCAGATGGCAGTCAAAGAGAAATACCTTTTGGTAGTAATGGTATGGATTTGGCAAAGTCTATTTCTCCTTCTCTTGCAAAAAAATCTATCGCTATTGACAATGCTGGTAAAATTCAAGATCTTTTTGAAATTTTGCAAGATGGATCGGAAGTGAAGATTATAACAGTCGGTGATTCTAGAAGTTATGAAGTTTTGAGACACACTGCTTCCCATATTTTGGCGGCGGTGGTGCAGGCTAAGTTTAAAAATGCAAAAGTTGGTATTGGTCCAGCTACTGAGAATGGTTTTTTTTATGACTTTAAAATTGATGATCATAAAATTACTGATGAAGACCTGCTCGAAATAGAAAAAGATATAAAAAAATTTGCTAGTTCGGCATATGATATTGTCAAAGAAACGGTTCTAGACGTAGATACTAAACTTGCTGAGTATAAATCCAGCGGTGAAATTTTTAAAGCAGAGCTTTTGCAAGAGCACCGTGATAGCAATCCGACTGAATATTATTTTGTTGATAGTAATGGTAAAAAAATCTGGTCGGATCATTGTGCTGGTCCGCATTTGCCAAACACTAAATTTATAAAAGCTATAAAATTGACAAATGTTTCTGGGGCTTATTGGCGCGGTGATGAGTCAAGAGATCAACTCCAAAGAGTTTATGGTACGGTATGGTGGAGTGATGAGGAGCTAGAACAATACCTCAAACGCCGTGAGGAAGCCGAGAAGCGGGACCATCGTAAACTAGCTCGTACAATGGATCTTTTCTCTACGCACGATGAAGCTGGAGCGGGATTGATTTTTTGGCACAGTAAGCTTGCGACCCTTAGGCAAGAGCTGGAAGATTTTTGGAAGAAAGAACATCGTAAGGCGGGCTATGAGTTTGTCGTGACGCCGCATATCGCTCAATCAGAGCTTTGGGATATTTCTGGGCATAATTCTTTTTACCGAGATAATATGTACACACTTCGTGTAGACGAGCAGGATTATGTGCTCAAGCCGATGAATTGTCCGTTTCATGTTTTGATTTTTAGAAATTCAAGACATAGTTATCGGAATTTACCAATTCGCATGGCTGAGATGGGTACTGTCTATCGTAATGAATCTAGTGGAGCAATGCATGGGTTGGCGCGTGTTAGAGGTTTTACTCAGGATGATGCTCATATTTTTTGTACTAAAGAGCAGTATGTAGAGGAGATAAAAGGAGTCTTTAGATTAATCAAAAAAATCTATGGAACACTTGGACTAGAATTTTCCGTAGAAGTTTCGACGAAACCAGAAAAAGCTATTGGTGGAGATGATTTGTGGAGATTTGCCGAAGAAGGTCTCAAAACCGCTCTAGCAGAGCTTTCTGTCAATTATGACTTGAATCCTGGAGATGGTGCGTTTTATGGTCCCAAGATAGATTTTAAGCTAAAGGATGCTATTGGGAGAGTCTGGCAGGGAGCGACCATTCAATTGGATTTTAATTTACCAGAAAGATTTGACTTAAGTTATGTCGGAGCTGATAATGAGACTCATAGACCAGTTATGATCCATAGAGCAATTTTTGGTTCTATGGAAAGAATCTGTATGGTGCTAATAGAGCACTTCGCTGGTGCTTTTCCAACGTGGCTTTGCGCTGAGCAAGTGATTATCATCCCTATTAGCGATAAGCATAATGATTACTGTAATCAAATACTTGAAAATCTCATAGAAAATGACATTAGAGCTAAGATTGATTCTCGTTCTGAGCGTATGAATTACAAAATTCGAGAAGCCCAAGAGAAGCAAATACCTTATATGCTTGTAGTCGGTGATAAGGAAATGGAGTCAAACACACTAGCCATCAGGCATAGACGTGCTGAATTACAAGTGGTATTGCCAATAGGTGATTTTATTAATAAAATCAAGGATGAGATTAGTTCAAGATCTCAAAATGGTTTTATGGAGTGAAATATTTATCTTAAAGTGCAAATTATAAAAGAGTCACAAAAATTAACAGAAAACAGTTTAATTTGTTTGGGAGCA
>JBEAYS010000162.1:0-3023 GCA_041170505.1 Cyanobacteriota bacterium | reverse complement strand
TATGTCAAGGGATTTAAGTATCCACTAAAAAATGCGACTTCGTCGATTTTTCAACCCTGAGCCAAGATTTTCTCTTGGCTCAGGGAGTGGATCCTTAATATTTTTGTTAGGCGGATTCCGCCTCAAAACTTCGTTTTTTAGCGAATCCTTAGGCATCCATATTCACAGGATCGCCAGCACCCACAGTCCAGAGCTCGCCCGAGTAAATAAGTTTTTTGATGTCGCCGCTACCACGCTTAGCGATAGATTCTGCTTCTTGCTCGTGTAAAAGCTCATCGTAACTAGGTTTTACCACTGCTCTTAAGACGCCCATCGCAGTCGGTAAGCCTTCTTGATCGACTCCTAACTGACCGATCAGGTAAGGCATGATCGAATCTTCGGCGTGCGGGTCGTGCACCAAAAACTCAGAGCTATCACCGCTGTTTTCCACAGAAACCAGTCTAGGATTGGTTCCGCCCTCAAGCTTGATGCCCATGGTGTCGTTATTATAAAGAAGTGGTTTACCAGTCTCCAAAAATAAATTTTCAGTATCCTTAGTTTCTTTATTGAGGTATTTAGCAAAAGCACCATCATTAAAAATATTACAGTTTTGCAAAATCTCCACAAAAGCAGTCCCCTTGTGATCAGCTGCTGCTCTTAAAACTTCTTGCATATGCTTAGGGTTTGCCGCTGTTGTTCTTGCTACAAAAGTCGCTCCTGATGCTAGCGCGAAGCTCATCGGGTTTATCGGTCTTTCGATAGTGCCCATTAGAGAGGTTTTGGTGACTTTGCCTTTTTCGGAAGTTGGTGAGTACTGACCTTTTGTCAGACCATAAATTCTATTGTTAAACAATAAAATTTTTACATCCATATTTCTTCTGATGATGTGCATGGTGTGATTACCACCGATACTCAAACCATCTCCATCACCGGTAACCATCCAGACAGATAGCTTAGGATTAGTCATCTTCACGCCAGAAGCGACTGTCGCCGCTCTACCATGGATAGTATGAAATCCATAAGTCGCCATATAGTAAGGAAACCTGCTTGAGCAACCGATTCCAGAGATAAACACAAAATCTTCTTTTGGGATTCCGAGTGTCGGCAATACAGTCTGCACCGAAGATAGAATTGAATAATCTCCGCAACCTGGACACCACTTGACATCACCTTCAGGAATAAAATCTTTTTTGGTAAGTTCTTGAACGCTAGTATTCATTATGCTTTGCCTCCGATTATTTCTTCTGCTCTTTTAACCAAGTCGCTTACATTAAATGGCTTGGTGTTTACTTGGTTAATAGGTTTGGTATCAATCAAGTATTTAGCTCTGAATATCATATTGAATTGTCCAGTGTTCAATTCAGGAATGACCACATGCTTAAATCTGCTTGCAATATTGCCAAGGTCATTAGGCATCGGGTTTATGTGCCTGATATGCGCTTGCCCGACTTTGTAACCTCTCTTGAGAAGCTCTTCAGTAGCGGATCTGATCGCACCGTAAGTACTTCCCCAACCTAGGAATAGTATGTCACCGCTCTGCTCGCCGTAGACTTGAGTCGCTGGGATGGTTTTAGCGATGTTCTCCACTTTTTTAGCTCTGATGCGGACCATCTCTTCGTGCGCTTCAGCTGAGAGATTGACTTTGCCGCTAATGTTTTCTTTTTCAAGACCGCCAAGTGTATGCTCGCAACCCGGTGTGCCAGGCAGTGCCCAAGGGCGCGCTAGCATATCGTTACGATCATAAGGCTTGTAAGTATCGGCGTTAGTATGGAATTTGAATTTGATTTTAGGTAGTGTCTCAATATCAGGCAGTAACCAAGGCTCTGAGCCGATCGCGCTTTGGGTATCGCTGAGGATTACGACTGGAGTCATGTGCTCGATGGCGATGCGAGCCGCTTCTAGAGCGGTATAGAAACAATCTGACGGACTGCTCGCTGAAACCACTGGAATAGGGCTTTCGCCGTTGCGCCCAAACATCACTTGAAGAAGATCTGTTTGCTCGGTCTTAGTAGGAAGTCCTGTGGAAGGTCCGCCTCTTTGGACATCGACGATGATGAGCGGCAATTCAGCCATAATAGCCAAATTCATAAACTCTGACTTGAGTGCGATTCCCGGACCAGAAGTAGTAGTGATCGCCAAGCTTCCTGCAAAAGCCGCTCCTAGAGCAGATCCTATGCCGGCAATTTCATCTTCAGCTTGAAAGGTTCTAGCCTTGTAGTTTTTGTATGCGGCGATTTCTTGGAGAATTTCAGTCGCTGGAGTGATTGGGTACGATCCCAAAAACAAAGGTAAATTAGTCAGCTGTCCTGCTGTCAGCAAGCCAATTGAGAGCGCTTGGTTACCGGTGATATTGCGGTAAGTGCCGGGTTTAATGCTGGCTTTAGGGATTTCGTAAGTGTTTTGGAACATCTCACAAGTATCACCAAAATGATAACCAGCCTTCAAAGCCGCTACGTTAGCGTCAAGTACAAGTTTTTTCTTACCAAACTTAGACTCTAACCACTTTTCAGTGTTTTCTAAAGGACGATTGTAAATAAAATACATCAAGCCAAGCGCAAACATATTTTTGCAACGCTCTTTATCTCTTGCCATCATATCGATGTCCTTGAGCGCTTCCATGGTCATTTTGCTGATGGGCACTTCATAAATTCTGATGCGCGATCTCCACTTAGCAAAAATATCTTCGTCTTCTTTATAGCCAGCTTTTTTGAGATTGCCAGCATTAAAACTATCTTGATTAACGATTAAGATTCCGTTTTGTTTTAGATCTTTTATATTGGTTTTAAAAGCCGCTGGATTCATCGCTACAAGCACATCTAGCTCGTCGCCAGCGGTGTGAATATCGTTAGAGCTAAAATGTATTTGGAAGCCCGAGACGCCAGCAAGTGTCCCTTGCGGTGCGCGGATCTCGGCTGGAAAAGTCGGGTAGGTGCTGATGTCGTTTCCGACCAGCGCGCTGGTAGTAGTAAACTGCGTGCCTGTTAATTGCATCCCGTCACCGCTATCTCCGCAAAAACGGATGGTGACTGATTCTAGTTTTTCTC
>JBEAYS010000161.1:0-5095 GCA_041170505.1 Cyanobacteriota bacterium | reverse complement strand
AATTTCGTACTGAATTTGGTCCCCAGGATTTTAAGCTTAGATTTAGTTATGATGTGGTGCGTAACCAAATGTATTTGGGCTTTAATGTCCAGTATGGTGAACCTGTTAAGTTTGATGATCTAAGAGTAAGGATTTAACGGTGGTTAATAAAACGCTTTTTTGAATTTTAAAAACTGCTAAAGATGTGTTTTTTAGCTAATTATACACTGTTTAATTAAGTCCTTTTTCACGAAGAAAAAGTAAACAGATTTCTGCAATTCTTTCAGCGGCTAAGCCATCACCATAAGGTTGCAGACCAGTTTTAATCATAGAATTATAGGATTTATTGTCTGTTAGTAATTCCAAAATTGCTCCGTGTATCAAATGCTCTTCTGTGCCCACTAATCTTGCCATGCCATAATCAATACCTTCTGTTCTCTCAGTTTCGTTTCTAAAAATCAAAACTGGTTTACTTAAGTAAGGTGCTTCTTCTTGAATCCCGCCGCTATCAGTCACAATAAAAGATGCTGATTGCATTAGTTTTACAAACAACGGATAATTAATCGCTTCAAAAAAATATAAATTATCAAGATTCAGCTCTATCGATTTTTGATAGAGAAGTTCAAAGGGTTTTCGAGCTTGCTCATTTTTGTGCAAAGATATTACAAAACTAATATCAGTGTTTTTGAATCTCTCTGCCAATCTCAAAACAGCATTAGCAAGATTCAAATGCGCCTCCCCAAAGCTTTCGCGGCGGTGAGCTGTAATTAAAACAATTTGTTTATTACCATGCTTATCCATCCAATCAATCAAGTCTAATTCCTCTTGATCAAAAGATTTATAGGCCATCTCTAATCCTTCCCATTGAAAGCCAGGGGTTGAAATACGATTTACCACATAGTCTAATGTATCGACCACTGTATTGCCTGTAAGAAAATTAAAAGATTTTTTCTTAAATAGTATTTTTTCTGCTTCAAGAGTATTCAGCGCGCGGGCTCCTGGAGCAAAGTTCAGATCAGCTACTTGACTAATAATTCTTCTTGAGAGCTCTTCAGGAAAAGGGGCTTTTATATCATTGGTGCGAATACCAGCTTCTACATGCGCGATAGGGATACCCTGATAAAACCCAGCAAGAGCGCATTGTTGAGCTGTTAGAGTGTCTCCTTGTAAGATTAATAAATCCGGTTTTTCTGACGAAAATAAAATAGCGGCTTTTTGGAGTATGGAAGCGGCTTTTTGCGCCAGGTAATCTCCTGAAAGTGAGTCTAGATGCTGATCGTCGATCCCAAAACCAAAATCAGCTTTAAGCTTAAAAAATTTTTCTAAATCAACAAGCATATCAGTATGCTGAGAGCTTAGTACCCAACTAACTTCAATTTTTTTGCCAGATCTATTTTCTTCTGATTTTTGCCAGAATTTTTTGTAGACGGGATACATCTTAATAAATTCTGGTCGAGTCCCAACCACACAAAAAATCTTGAATTTTTTTTCAGGCTTTAGCATCAAATTCTCTCCACAACCAGAACATCGGTCATATTTTTAGTTGAGACTATGATTTGATTAAGCTGAGCTTGACCACTTACATTCATGATCATTCTTAAGCTAGCTGAGTTATCATCAGGTCTTTCTTTTACTTTAAAATCACTAATGTTTACTCCAGCGTCAGCGACCTTAGTGAGAATATCTTTTACCACTCCAACTCTATCAACCACCAAAATATTTAGGTGAGTCGGGTAAACCTTATCGCCTTTTGGTTTCCAGTCAAAATGCATAATTCGATCTTTTTCGACTTGGTGAAGGTTGTGGCAACTGCTTCGGTGCAGAGTTATACCCTTACCTCTAGAAACCACTCCAATAACAGGTTCTCCTGGGACAGGCATGCAACATTTAGCAATAGTGTATAGAAGCCCGTCTAATTCTGGGATTTCAGCTTTATCACCTTGGGTTGGTGCTTTTCTGGTTTTGATTTTTGAAAAGTCATTATTGCGATCCTCTTGTTTGACAAACCTTGTTCCTTGAAGCTTGCTAATAATCTGAGCGACGGTGGTATCTCCCGAGCCGATTCCAGCTAGTAAATCTTCGGAATTGCCGTAATTTAGTCTGTGAGCGACATCCGAGAATTCATTAGATCTAAGTAAATCATCAATAATATCCTTTGAGAATTTTTCCTCTAGCTCTTGTTTACCCATAACCATGTGCCTATCACGGTTTTGTTTTTTGTACCAGGATTTAATTTTGTGTTTAGCTTGGTTAGTTTTTACGAAGTTTAACCAAGATAGATTCGGGTGAGAGCTTTTGCTGGTTATAACCTCGACCAGATCACCGTTTTGAAGCTTATAATTAATCGGAACTATCTTATCGTTTACTTTTGCGCCCGTGCAGGTGTCACCGACTTTTGAGTGGATCTTGTAGGCAAAATCAATCGGAGTCGAGTCTACAGGTAGGGTGATAACGTCTCCAAGAGGCGTTAGTATATAAACCTCTTTTGATAAAATATCTTCTTTTACAGTATCTACGTACTCCTTGGCATCCTCGACGTCAGTGTGCCAAGAAATAAGCTGTCTAAGCCAAGCAAGCTCTTCAAGATCCTTTTCTTCAGCTTGATTGGAGCCGCCTTGCTCTTTATAGTTCCAGTGTGCGGCGATCCCGTTTTCAGCAACGTCATGCATCTCAAACGTGCGTATCTGTACTTCTAGAGGTTTACCATAGGGAGTTATCACCGTCGTGTGTAAAGATTGATAGAGATTGGTTTTTGGGACGGCGATATAGTCCTTGAATCTACCAGGCATTGGTCTAAAGGCTTCATGTACGATACCAAGTGTAGCGTAACAATCTTTTATGTCACTTACTAGAATCCGCACGCCAAGCAGATCGTAGATTTGCGGCTCTGGATCCATCTTAATTTCACCGGTTTCAGGATCAGAGATTTTTTTATAGATACTATAAAAATGTTTTGCTCTGCCTTTTATTTCAGCGTAAATTTTATGTTTGCCAAGAAGTTCTTTTATCCTCTCCATCACAATCGCTATCTGGCTTTCACGCTCACCTTTTTTTGAGACAACGATTTGTTTTACTTTGCTGTACTCTTCAGGCATTAAGTATTTAAAACTTAAATCTTCAAGCTCGATTTTAAAAGTATTTAAACCGAATCGATTAGCAAGCGGAGCAAATATATCCAAAGTCTCTTGGGCAATGCGTTTGCGCTTCTCTTCAGGTAAGTGATCTAGAGTCTGCATATTATTGAGGCGATCGGCAAGTTTCACTAAAACCACTCGCATATCTTTAGCAATAGCCAGGAGCATTTTTCTAAAACTATTTGCTTGAGCTTCTTCTGAGGATTTAAAGTTTAATTTTCCTAACTTTGTTACACCGTCAACCAGCGCAAAAATTTCATCACCAAAAAGATTTTTTATATCTTTCCCAGTTGCAAGCGTGTCCTCCAACACATCGTGTAAAAGTCCAGCACAAACAGTTGGTGTGTCACAATTTAATTTAATTAATGATATGGCAACAGCTAGAGGATGAATTATATAAGGCTCTCCGCTCTTTCTTTTTTGCTCTATATGTTTTTTAAAAGCAAAATCATAAGCCTTAATAACAAGAGCTGTTTCGGGCGCAGATTTTTTTTGTTTTTCTAGTGCCCTTACTAGATCATCTTTAAGTTTGATTTTTAATTCATCAGTGATCATTGAATTAATAGGTTCTATATATTTTAAACCCATTTTTTTGGGATTTTTTTGTGTTTTTTGATATAAAAAAAGCTATTTCTTGACTTTTATCTTACTTATTTGCCATTATTTGCCTGGGGCTCTACAATTATACAAGTGAACACTCACAAACTGATAATACTAATCGTTCAGGCTATTGAAATTTATAGCTATCTAATGTTGATTTGGGCAATATGTTCTTGGTTTCCTCAACTGCATGGAAGCAAATTTTTTAGTGTGATTGATCGATTAGTGTATCCCTACGCCAGAATTTTTAGAAATATAGTTCCCCCTATTGGAGGTTTTGATTTTTCGATTATTTTAGCGTTTCTTGCTTTGAGCCTCGCTCAAAGATTATTAGCTTCATTGATTTAATATGCATTTCTATCTTTGTTTATCGGTTTCTTTTATAATGGCAATTGTATTAGCTAAGCCAATTATCGCTTACCTAAAAAAAATAAAATCGCTACAAAGCTTTCGGGAATTGGGTCCTAAGTCTCACATCGCAGAAAAATCTGGCACGCCTACAATGGGTGGTTGGATATTTTTATTACCAATTTTTGCTTTAGGTATAGCTCAATATTTTCAATCTCAATTACAAGTTGTGCTTTTGGTTTTGACTGCTATTTTTTTTGGAGCGGTTATCGGAGCGAGTGATGATATTCTCAAAATCATAAAATCCAACTATAAAGGCATCAGCTCTCTTGGTAAGCTTTTTATCCAATTTATCGCAAGCTCAATCCTGGTCTATGTTTCAGGTAGATATCTTTTTGCAGATATTAGCTCTCTACCGGAAGCTTTTCACCCTTTGTTGGTTGTTTGGGAATTTATTTGGGCGTTTTTGGTTATTGCGGGCGCTTCTAATGCGATCAATTTATCAGATGGACTTGACGGGCTGGCTGGAGGGCTTTTGGCAATTGGATTTGCAAGTTTTATACCTTTGTTTTGGTCTGAAGGAGAATACTCTTACATAAGTTTCTGTTTAATAATCATAGGGGCTCTGTTAGGCTTTTTGATTTTTAATTTTAAGCCCGCTCAAATTTTTATGGGAGATACTGGTAGTTTGTCTCTAGGAATGGGTTTGGGGGCTCTTGCTTATCTAACTCATAAAGAGCTTTATTTACTGGTCTTTGCGGCTGTACCTGTCATAGAGACTATTTCGGTGATTTTGCAAGTGGCGAGTGCAAAACTCTCAAGGAGGTTTTTGGGCCGCGATTGGAGAATTTTTAAGATGGCCCCGCTACATCATCATTTTGAGCTTTCTGGTTTTAATGAGGTTGCTGTTGTCATTATGTTTTGGTGTGCTCAAATACTGATTAGTTTTGTTTTTATCTGGTTTTTTATGGTTTAGGACCCTAATATTGCTGTTTTTGAGCGATTTTTATTAATTATTAGTTTTTTGGGCATAA
>JBEAYS010000160.1:0-3941 GCA_041170505.1 Cyanobacteriota bacterium | reverse complement strand
ATGGCTTTTGGTCCTAAATCTCTAAACTTGACGCCAAATCACCCATAGCTGCGTTTCGCTCACCCCTCGCCATCCTCATTTACGCTGCTCTATGACCAAGGCTGCATCCAGGCTATTTTTTATTAACACAAACTGCAGAGAGATGGGTATTTGAAAGAGCTTTAAGCACTTGTTAATGAGAAAAACAGCGAAAGGCTTAATGAAATAGCGGCAAGCGAGGAGGGACGGAGCGCGATCAAAAGGTTTTAAAATTCATTTTTTAGCAAAGCCACGCGCGGAGCGGGGGTCCCGCTTGCTTGACGCGTGATTGAATTAAGCCTGAGCGCTTTTTTCTCAACAAGTGACTTACGCGAGAGAAAATGCCCACATCTCTGCAGTTTTTGCAAATTTTAAAAGTAGTCAAAATTTGCAAAAAGCACCATAATCGCCCATAACTGCGCTACGCCAAATCTCCCCAACATCCACGATCACAAAAATGCTATAATATTCAACGGTCTTGAAAAAGGCTTTGTTGTAATCGCAGAATTCAAACAAAAAAGAGGAAAAAATGCCAATATCTAAAGAACAAAAACAATCAGTAATCTCTAAACACGGCTCACACGCTAAAGATTCAGGTAAGACTGAAGTGCAGATCGCTATTCTTACTACCGATATCGACCAGCTCACAGAGCATTTAAAATCTAATCCTAAAGACCACAGCTCTAAAAGAGGTCTTCAGCAAAAAGTGGGTAAGCGTAAAAGATTACTTAAGTATTTAAAGGATTCAGATATTACTCGTTACCGCGAGGCTCTAGATAAGTTCAACCTGAGAAAATAATTTTTTTGGGTATAAAATAGTTATAGTTCTCTTGATTTGAATAAAAGTAGAACAGGTTTTGGGATGGCCCTTAACTTGGAATTGTTAATATAGGAAAAAATAAAAAATGAAATTCAACGAAAAAGAAATAAAATTCGATCTAGCTGGCACCGAGATTAGAGTTAATACCGGAAAATATGCCAAGCAAACTTCAGGTTCTGTAATGATCCAAGCTAAAGACACAGTGCTTTTGGTGACTGTAACAGCCTCTGATAAACCAAAGGAAGGGATTGATTATTTCCCGTTGATGGTAGATTTTGAAGAAAAACTTTATTCAGTCGGAAGAATCCCTGGTAGTTATAATCGCCGTGAGGGCAAAGCCTCTGACAAAGCGGTTTTGATCTCTAGGCTTATCGATCGTCCTGTCAGACCTTTGTTTAGTGAGGGTTACAGGCACGATGTCCAAATCAGTGCAATGACTCTCAGTATAGATCCTACTGTTCCGCCAGATACTATTGCCATGCTTGGTGCTGGTTTTGCTCTTGAGCTAGCAGGCTTGCCTTATGAAGGTCCTTTTGGAGCTGTAAGAGTGGCTTTTGATATAGATGGTAATTTTATGATTAACCCAAGTGAAGCTGATCAGTTAGCTTCTGACTTGGATATCGTAGTAGCTGGTACAAAAGATTCGATCATGATGGTTGAGGCTGGTGCTAATTTTGTCGAGGACTCTAAAGTCGTCGATGCTATTGAGTTTGCGCACGGTTACATCAAGCAACAAGTCGAGCAAATCAAAAAATTTGCTGATATGGTAGGCGTAGTTAGACAAGAATTTTCAGCGCCAGAACCTAATCAAGAATTGGTTTCTATCATTGAAAAGTACGCTACAGAAGATCTAAAAGCTTCTATGCAGAACGCTTCTAAATCATCTCGCCGTGAGCTAGTTAATCAGGCTCAAGCAAAAGTTGATGCCGCGGTTTTGGCTCTAGGAGAGGATTCTGAGCTTGCTAAATACTTGGCTGCTAATAAGTTTGCGATGGGCGAGCAAATGAAAAAACTCGAGAAAAAATTACTCCGCAAGCAAATCACCGAAACCAGTGTTAGAGCTGATGGAAGAGATCCTTTTACTGTAAGAGACTTATTTATCGAGACAGGAAGTCTTCCAAAAGTGCATGGCGACTCTCTTTTCACTAGAGGCGATACTCAAGTGATGGCGATTACTACTTTTGGGACTGAGCGTATGTGCCGTTCGCTAGATGGTATCGATTCTGAAACAGAAAAATACTATATGCACAATTATAATTTCCCTGGCTGGTCAGTAGGAGAGCCAAAAGCTTCTCGCGGACCGGGTCGTAGAGAAATCGGTCACGGAGCACTTGCTGAAAGAGCTATCATTCCAGCTTTGCCATCAAGAGAAGTTTTCCCTTACACTATTAGAGTTGTTTCTGAGGTTTTAGAATCTGCTGGATCTACTTCTATGGGCGCGACTTGCGCTTCATCGCTTGCGTTATTTGACGCTGGAGTGCCGATGAAGACTGCTGTTGCGGGTGTAGCGATGGGTCTTATTCACGAACCTGCTAAGACTACGGTGCTGACTGACATTCATGAGCTAGAAGATTTTCTTGGTGATATGGATTTTAAAGTAGCTGGTAATGAGCATGGTATCTCTGCTTTGCAGATGGATATTAAGATCAAGGGCATTTCGATCGAGACCATGAGACGCGCTATAGAACAGGCGCGCGCTGGTAGATTGCATATTTTATCGGCGATGAATAATGTAATCAGCTCTCCAAGAGAAGAGCTCAAGCCTAACGCTCCAAGAATCACTATCGCTAAAGTCGAGACTGATAGAATCGGCGCGGTAATTGGTCCTCAAGGTAAAAACATCAAGTGGATTATCGAGCAGACTGGAGTCGAAATCGACATTAACGATAATGGTCAAGTCAATATCTTCTCGACTAATAAAGAAGCTTCAGACGAAGCGCTTAAGTATGTACTTGCAAGCGCGAATGGTGTGCAGGCTGGCGAGATTTGGGAAGGTAAAGTCGTAAAAATCCTCGATGGAATTGGTGCGATTGTCGAACTTTTCGGCGGTAACTCTGGTCTAGTGCATATTTCACAGCTAAGCAAAGAGCGCGTGAATAATGTTTCTGATATCGTTGAGATGGGACAGATCGTAAAAGTAAAAGTTCAAGGTACAGACTTCAAGGGCAGAACTTCACTTTCTATGAAGGAAGTAGAAGCTAACGACAATTCTTCTGTGGCGGTTTAGCTTGATAAAATTATTGATTTATAAAACTTATGTTTGAAATCCAACAGGCTAGAGTAGAACATTCTACTTTGATATTGAAGTTTATAAAAGACCTTGCTGAATATGAAAAATTATCGCATAAAGTTTATGCTGATATTGATAGTATAAAAGCCAGTTTTTTTTGTAAGAACCCCAAGGTTTTTTGCTTAATTGCTTATTGGGATTCTTTGCCAGTAGGTTTTGCTGTTTACTTTTATAACTATTCTACTTTTTTAGCTAAGCATGGTTTATATTTGGAGGATTTATTTATAGATCCTCTATTTCGATCAAGAGGTTTTGGTAAGCAAATTTTTAAAGCTTTGGTTGCTATTGCAAAGAAAGAAGGTCTAGGTAGAATCGATTGGTGGGTATTAAACTGGAATACTCCAGCAATAGATTTTTATAAATCCTTGAAGGCTCAATCTATGGATGATTGGACTGTTTATCGAATAACAGAAGATGATTTTGATTTTGTGCTAAATTCCTAAAAACAATTTCTAGTTTTTTTAGTGGATCTTTAGGGATTCGCTGAAAAACGAAGTTTTGAGGCGGAATCTGCTTAAAAAAAATATTAAGGATTCACTCCCTGAGCCAAGATTAATTCTTGGCTCAGGGTTGAAAAATCGTCGAAGACGTAATTTTCAGTGGATCCTTAATACCTCGATTTCTGCCAAACCTTAACTTGCATTTAAGAATAATTTGATATAAATATGAAAAGGAAATTTTTTATGCCAGTTAATAATAATGTAATAAATCAAATCAGTAATCATCATTATAAAAAAGAAATTAATAAAGATTCAGACTCTGAAACTAGAATTGAAAATAATAATAAAGAAAAAGCAGAAATTAATAATAATG
>JBEAYS010000159.1:0-10207 GCA_041170505.1 Cyanobacteriota bacterium | reverse complement strand
ATATAAGACACCTGCTCCGCTCATCCACTCATGAAAATGAGCAACAGGCTGATGCTCCTCACTAGAAGTAGCTTTTACGATATGTTCTATAACTTCCCCGCAGGTAGTAGAAAACAAAATTGGTTCTACGTAGTCCCAAGAGCCTTCATAAGAATCAACTCCGAACTCCTCCCAATAAGCATGCAAAAGGCGCTCGATATTAAATCTCTCCTTAAACCCGCCTACCAAGATCACTCTAGGCTTGCCAGGAATATTCCAAAAACCAAAGCGACAAGGAATATTGGCGTGCTCTAAGTTTGGTGCAATTTTTTCAAAAAACTCATCAACGCTTTCGATAAACTCAGAGCCTTCCTGTCCAAGATCTGGACCAATTGCTATATATGAGTCACCATAATTAGCTACTGATTCAGCGGCCTTGGTGGTGATAACGGTATGGATGCCTCCAACTTTGTTGCAAACTTCCCAACTAACTTCAAAAACTAACTTCATAATAATTACCTGCCCTTAATTTCATCTCTATTTATTAAATTTGATAAGCTACTGCTCAACTAAAAACTGATTCTGATTTTGAAATTCACTAATTTAGACTATTTAATCTCCTGCAATTGGGCTGTTCTAGCGTTAACAACAGCTTCGAAATCAGTAAGTACGTTTTGGTAGTTTATGTAAGCTTCATATGGACTTTGGTATGGATTGAAATATTTATGTACATCTCCGTCTGAAAACCATTTGGTACACATGTAATAAAAATGATCAGACGTAAGCAAAGCTTGCCAAGTCTCAATCAAACCTTCATCTTTGGTGCGATAAACTTTTTCTTCTAGTTTAAAAACAGACTCAAGAGCATCATCTTGAAGATTATTACCTTTCCACGCACTCAGATCCCTTTCTGTATCAGCCCAAGATACGTAGTGAGGTACATCTAGTTTATCTCTCACAGTATAGATATCTACAACTTGAGACGGAGTATTAAACTTAAAGCTAGTATGGCTTAAAAGATACTCTGGCAAGGCCCACATAAAATCAAAAATTCCAGTCTCGCTCCACTGGTGCTCTCCGAAAGTTTCGTAATCCATAAATAGATTTATCGTCTCAGCGTTACCATCGAATCCATGCACCCAAGTAGAGAATTTATCTGCTGTAAGCGGATGCTCTGCCCAACCTCTATTTGAGAATCTAAAAGCGATATCGTCAGATAGTTGATAATTCCTCAAAAGCACTTTTATATTAGAACAATTAATCGGCTGATAAACAAAATTTGCATTTCTCCAGCCGAGTATCTTCTCTGTACCTTCAGCAAGTATAGCCTTATAACCCAGTCTATCAGCGGTGGTCGCGACACTATTACTATAAATCAATTCAGTGTTTCTAAAAGTTTGACTAGTATAACCAAATTCTTTTTGGATGAGTTCTTTATGTTTTTGTATTTGACGCTCGAATTCATTAGTCGAATGTAAAAAAGAAAGACTATGATAATAGGTCTCAGAAATCAACTCCACACAACCCGTATCAACAAGGCGTTTGAATGAATCCAATACTTCTGGATTGAATCTCTTCATCTGCTCTATAGCAGTACCAGAAATAGAATAAGAAATTTTAAATTCACCATTAAATCTTTTGATCAAATCAAGCATGAGCTGATTAGTTGGCAAGTAACATTTGTTGGCAACCTTATGAAAAATTTGACAATTAGCGTCGTCGGCCTCGTAAAAATGAATTCTATTAATATCAAAAATTGTGTATTTGCGAAGTCTTTTGGGCTGGTGAACCTGAAAATAAAAGCAAATGCTCGGCATAAATATATTATACCCTGACCAAGGTCAAATCTTCGTAAATTTCTTTAACTCTCTGAGCTGAATTTATCCACTGAATCTGTTTAAGTTCTTCTGACGCCTGTGTCAACAATTCTTTTTCAAGAGCTGGGAATTTTAGAAGGGCGTAAATCATATTAGCTAGCTCATCTGTATCCCAAAAATCTACTTTTAAAGAGTGACTCAGCACTTCAGCCACTCCAGATTGCTTGGATATTATCACAGGTACATCAAATAAAACAGCCTCTAGGCAAGAGATTCCAAAAGGCTCAGAAACACTAGACATAACATACACATCACTAGCAGAAAAAATTTGTTCAACTTCTTCGCGCTTCAAAAAGCCTGTAAAATGAACGTTTCTGCCGATACGCAATTCTGCAGATCGCTCCACAAGCTTATTTACCATATCACCGTAACCAGCAATAACGAATCTGACTTTTTTGGTTTTTTTCAAGACCTTAGCGGCCGCTTCTAAAAAGTAATCTGGTCCTTTTTGAAAAGTTACTCGTCCTAAGAAGAGTACGATTTTTTCATCGGGTTTCTTCCTGATTAAATCCGCTTGCTTAGATACTTTTGTGCGAGATACCGCATTATGCACAACAGAAATTTTACTAGGATCAATTCCGTAAAATTGAATAATATTATTTTTTGTAAAATGACTAACAGCTATTATCCTATCAGCAGATTCAAGAGCGAATTTTTCTAGATCATAAATTTCTTTGTTTACATTAATTCCGCTTCGATCGGTTTCAAGAGCGTGAACATGATAAATAAAAGGTTTACCGCTGTGTTTACGAGCTTCAATACCAGCTAGTGCCGTCATCCAATCGTGAGCGTGAATAATATCATGTGGTGTTTTTTGTGAAATAATACCAGCGATATAAGAATATCTAAAAACTTCTGCTATTAAATTTGGTCCATAATCTCCGCTAAAATGAAGATTGTAAGATTTATCTAAGTAAGTGGTATTTAATTTTGAATTATATTCTTCTAGAAATTTCAAATAACCTTCTTCTGTTATATAAGGTCTAATAGGTGAGTCAATTTTTAAAACATTTATACCCGAGAGAAACTCTTCATAACTAAAAATCTGATCTTTTTTATGGATTTTCACATCGGAGCTTGAGAGAAGTTTGAGGTGTAAGTTTGACTCTGGCTTAGATTTTAGGGTCGGTAAAACAAAAGTTATATCTACATCCAGCTCACTGAGAGACTTAGTAAGATCATAGCAAGCTACACCTAATCCTCCACTAATATGGGGTGGAAACTCCCATCCAAACATTAGAATTTTTTGACGCAAAAAAATCTCCCATTGAAAGTATAACTTAAAGCCCAATTTTTTTAAAAAAATTATCAAAATTCATTTCACAAATCAGTTTTACACAGATGAAAGGAAACATAAAAAACTATCAAAAATATAATAGATCTTTTAAGGATTCGCTGAAAAACGAAGTTTTGAGGCGGAATCCGCCTAACAAAGATATTAAGGATCCACTCCCTGAGCCAAGATTTTCTCTTGGCTCAGGGTTGAAAAATCGACGAAGTCGCATTTTTCAGTGGATCCTTAAGCATTCGCTGAAAAACGAAGTTTTGAGGCGGAATCCTTAAGCATGGTATTTGCTTGTTGATCTTATTTGAGACTAATCATTGGAGTAGCAATATTATTATGATGTTCTAAAAACACAGTTCGCAAAAATTAAATTATAATTTCAATGATGATACAAGAAGAAATTGTTATGGAAAATAATCTCATAAATGAAGAGAATGCAGTTATAAAAAAAGAATGGTTAGAAGTTAATGGGCTTGGTGGATATGCCTCGAGCACGCTCCTAAACTGCCATTCACGCAAATATCATAGTTTACTTGTATGCGCTGATTTGGAAACTACTGAGAGATATAATTTACTTTCTAAATTTGATGAAGAAATTATTTTAGAAGATGAAGATGAAACTTATCTTCTATCCACTCATTATTATCTGCCAGATATTTATGTGACAAACCTTGATAAGGGTATTATCAAGCAAGATTTTTGTGAAATAGATTATCCAAAATGGACTTATCAAATTAAAGACATGATCATAATAAAAGAACTTATTATGCCTCATAATTCAAATGCAACGATTCTCAAATATACTATTAATTCAAAATCAAAACGAAATATCAAGCTCAAGCTTAGACCATTACTCGCTTGTAGAAATTTTCATCACTTGAGTAAAGAAAATTCTTTTTTTAATCCTATGACTCAAGAGATTGATCGCGGAGTAAGTATTAAAGCTTATGAAAAAATTCCTGAATTGCTTTTACAGACAACGGGGGCTTACAAATTTAATAATGACTTTACCTGGTATAAAAATTTTTCTTATCAAGAAGAAAAGCTAAGAGGCTATGATTATACTGAAGATCTCGCAAGTCCTGGTTATTTTTCTATTAGTGTTTCTAACAATAAAAGTGTCTTTGTGAGTGCTTCTGCTGAAGTGCAGTTGATTGATCATGAAGCTATTTGGGAAGAAGAGCTAAAACGCAGAAAAAATATTATAAGCAAATCAAGAATATCAAACAAAAATGATGTTTTGGTAAAAGCTCTTGAAAAAGCTGCTGAAAGTTTTATCATCAAAACCAAAGAAAACCGACTTACTATTATTGCTGGATATCATTGGTTTGGGTCTTGGGGCAGAGATACTATGATCTCTTTACCAGGTCTTTTCCTAAAAACCAGTTATCAAGATGATTTCAAAAAAGTTCTTAGGCACTTTTTAGATTTTAAAAAAAATGGATTGATTCCAAATGTTATTGGACCAGATAAAGAGCACTCGGCTTATAACAGCGTGGATGCTTCATTGTGGCTGTTCTGGGCAATCCAACAATTCGCTAAAGAAACTCAAAAAACTGATTGGATTCAAAAAGAGTTTTGGGAAGATTTAAAAGAGATATTTAATGCCTACGCGAATAACCACTCATCAATAGTTAGATGTAGCGAAAACGGTCTTCTAGACTCTGGTTCAGAGAGGGAGTCTATGTCTTGGATGGATGCTTGTCTGGACGGTAAATCAGTAATTCCTCGCTATGGTTATTTAATAGAAATTAATGCACTTTGGTTTAATGCTTGCTCTTTTGTAAAAGAACTCGCTATAAAATTTAAAGATCCTATCGCAAAAGAAGCTGAAACTCTAAAAAATAAAATTCTCAATTCATTCACTGAAACCTTTTACTGCCCTGAAAAACGTTATTTGGCTGACTATGTGCGCGGTGATTATAAGAATTTTCAAATAAGACCTAATCAACTAATTGCTCTTTCTTTGCCCTACAGTCCAGTCGGAGACGAGCTTGTAGCTGGAATCGTAGAAACCTGCATTGAACATCTTTTTACTAATGTCGGGCTTAAGACTCTTTCCTCGGAAGATCCTAATTACCGCAAAATTTATTCAGGCGACACTCATAGCAGAGACAGAGCCTACCACAATGGCACGGTATGGCCGTGGTTATTAGGTCCTCTTGGAGACTCACTTCTAAGGCTTGATAAAAAGAATAAATCAAAAGTTAGAAATATCGTTGAGGCTTTTGCAAATGATCTTTTGGAACCAGGAGCTGGATCTATTGCTGAAATTTATGACGGAGATTTTCCGCACCGCCCAAGAGGCTGTATTTCACAAGCTTGGAGCGTGGCTGAAATCCGTAGATTATATCTTTTGAGTAATTGATTTTAAAAATCAAAATATATAAATCTAGCTTCCTGCTTAACTCCAAACAAAGTTATAAGCACGACCATCAAAAGTAAATAAGCCAAACGATAACTAATTGGCATTTGGTTAATTTTATTTTTGATCATGAATTTATAATTTATAAGATGAAAGACTAAAGTCATTAATATCAAAAGAGCTATTTGCACAGCTTCGCTAGAATCTAGTCCTAGAGATGTTTTTGATAGGTCAAAAAGACTAATAGTGTAATTATAAGCCCGAGAAAAATCCTTAGCTCTAAAAAATATCCACGCAAAACAAACCGCATGAAAGCAAATAAAATATTTCCAAAGATCCTTAATATTTTTGTTAAGCGGATTCCGCCTCAAAACTTCGTTTTTCAGCAAATTCTTGAAAAAACTTGGTGAATTGGTTCTATTGAATTGCGCAAAAAACTTTTCCAAACTTAAATACAGCCCATGCAAACCACCCCAAACCACAAAAGTCCAATTAGCCCCATGCCACAGCCCGCCCAAAAGCATAGTTAGCATCAGATTTCTATAAGTCATAAAAGTCCCATGGCGATTACCTCCCAAAGGAATATACAAATAGTCTCTTAGCCAAGCAGAAAGAGTAATGTGCCAGCGTCTCCAAAAATCAGTTATAGAACGAGAGAAGTAAGGATAATTAAAATTATCTGGTAGTTTGACACTAAAAATCTTGGCGATACCTAAAGCTGTATCAATATAACCAGAAAAATCACAGTAAATCTGCACGGCAAAAGCATAAAGCGCCAGCCATGCAATTCCAGTACTAGAGATTGATTCAGGATGATCAAAATATTTTTCGACAAAAGGAGCTAGATTATCTGCTATTAGCATTTTTTTTGCTAGTCCCCAAAAAATCAAATATATCCCGCTATTCAAGGTTTCCATGCGAGGCTTGCTGGGGTTAATAATATCCTTCCAGTGATCTTTTAGGCGAAGTATGGGACCAGCGATAAGGTGAGGAAAGAAACAAACATAATAAAGTAAGTCAGTAAATTTTTGCGGAGCAGGATGCTGAGCTCGATACACATCAATTGTGCAAGAAAGAGTATGAAAAGTAATAAATGAAATACCTAAAGGCAAAGACCAACGAAAATTTTCTGGCAAGCTATACCCAAACATAGAAAAGAAAAAATGCAAATATTTAAATCCAAACAAAATCAACAAATGCAAAACCACGCTCAAAACCAAATAATTCTTAGCACCAAAACCCTGTACCTGACCAGACTGCAAAGCCTGCTCTCGAGATTTTTCTATCTGAAGACAACAGTAATAATCCAAATAAACCAAAGCAAGAAGCATCAATAAATAAGGCGGATACCACCAAGCATAAAAAATCAAACTTGCTACCAGCAAAAGATATTTAATCCATTTCTGCGGGCACAAAAAAGCAAGAAACATTAAAACGCTAAAAAAAATCAAAAAAACCAAAGAATTAAAAAGCATAATCCTCAGATATTATAAAACCTAAAAGACTTGTTAGGAACTTGCAGACCTTGCTCTGAGCGATTTTGCTACAAGTCTAATTCATTTGAGGATTAGGATTGGCTACTGGAGCAAAAGAAGCTAGCGGATTAGAAAGCTCTGGGGCAGTAGATATTGGCTGTTTGGAGCTTGGTTGACCTGAGCTAATTTTACGTAAGTAATCCACCACAAAATCACCAGCAGGACCTCCTACTTTATCGAAATAATCTATTGCCTTGCCGCATCCCAAGACCGTTATGGGCGGTCTGAGTAAGTTCTTGACAATGGATGGTACTCCAATAGCATCCTCTACTTTATCTTGGACCCAGTTTAGGAATCTTGCAAATATGTAGTTAAAGTGATAACTGAGACAAAATCTTGAACAAGTTTTTTGATACCAGAAATCGCATCACCATTTTTTATAGCTTCCATAAACATACGCATCGCAGTATTGAAATAACATAAAGTCCACAACCCTTTATAAACGAAATTAGATATTCCCTCTGGTACTTTAAGCTGTTTCATACTTGGTTCAAGCGCTTCTGCCAACTCGTTTTCAAGCGATAAAATTTTTCTTACCCAAGAAGCGTCATCGAACATAATTTTGTCAAACTTATCTACTTGAGTTTTGTTCTTGGAGTAAAAAGATTTTAACCAGGAATTAATACCATTAAACAAAGTGTTTTCAGATCCAGCAGTCTTAGTACTTTTAGGAGCTTGTATTCTTGGTTCAGCAGGAAGATTTTGTTCTTGAGCTTGGTGTAAAGCTGGATTTACAGGATTGCTTTGTTCAGCGCGCGCCAAGAGTTGAGCCGGTACTTTTTGAGAATCTGTAAAGTTCTCGTGGCCCATAGAATTTATGAATTTTGAATTAGGATTAATATCTATCAAAATGACATTCCTGATATATATATTACTAATTTAATACAGATTTTGCATAATTTTGTATTTACTTTTCTGCGCAAGAAACAAAGCCTAAAAACAAGCTAGCAAAAACCCTCAGTGATTTCACTCAGAGTTTGACATAGACCTGAAAAGGGAATATAATCAATATATGCAATCTTCTCAAAGTTCCCCAAAAGCCAGAAAGATAGGCTGGCTTAATGTCCTATTCTTATTTTTATCACCGTTTGTCGCAGGATATGGTATCTGGGCTTGGATAAAATCCGGGAACTTCAATATAAATACGATTATCTTAACCTTGATTTTTATAACAATTATACAAGTCAGTATCACAGGTGGGTATCACAGATTATTTTCACATAGATGTTATCAAGCAACCTGGCCGGTTAGATTGTTTTTCTTAGTCTTCGGTGCGGCGGCTTTTGAAGGCTCAGCTCTGATGTGGTCATTAGATCACCGCGATCACCATAACTACGTAGATGATAGAGATAAAGATCCCTACGCTATCACCAGAGGCTTTTTCTGGGCGCATTTTGGCTGGTTATTATTCAAGCCCGTAAAAGGCACTCGCGATAAGGCTAAAGCCGGTGATCTAATGAATGATCCTCTTGTTGTTTGGCAGGATAAATGGTGGCTTTTAGTCGGTATTTTTGCTGGCTATATTTTACCTGGCTTGATAGCTCTTACTTGGGGAGATTTTTTTGGTGGAGTTTTCTTGGCTGGATTTTTAAGAGCCGTTATTAACCACCACTCTACTTTTCTTATAAACTCACTATCGCACTGTGTCGGACAGCAAACCTACTCAGATACACATAGCGCCCGCGACAACTTGTTTACAGCGTTTTTGACTTTTGGAGAAGGTTACCATAATTATCACCACGAATTCTCGTCTGATTATCGTAACGGGCCGCGTTATTATGACTGGGATCCGACTAAATGGGTGATAAAAGGCTTATCTCTAGTAGGTTTGACCTCTAATCTAAAAACTATCCCTGAAGAGATTATCGTGCGTAAACGCTGGCAAATGCGCGAAAAGCGCCTGCTCCAAAAAATAGCAAAAGACAATGTCAAGATTTTTGATCGTGACGGTAAGATCATGAGCGCTTTAAAAGAAAAAGCAGAAACTACATTTCAGCAACTCACCAAGTTGCGCACAGAGTATCAAGTACTCAATAAATACATCCAACAAAACGGCAAAAAACTTGTTGAGCAAGAACTTAAAACACTTAAAGGCAAGATTGAAGATGCTAAAGATGAATTTATTAGCTACGCTCGCGAGTGGAATCAAAACCGCTTAAAAGTGCTTGCTTACGCTCGTCCGTAGTCATCGTCCACGCGCACTATATCATCTTCACCGAAATATTCACCTCTTTGAATCTCAATAAAAATTAGATCTTCAAGATTGCTAGAATTATTGCTGACACGATGAAAAGCTTGTTTAGGAATAAAAATTGTTTCGCCTGATTTAAGAAGATGCATTGTTCCGTCCAATAAAACCTCGGCTTGCCCTTGGACAACCATCCAGAACTCCTCGCGCTTAAAATGTTTTTGGTAGCTCAGGCGATGGCCCGGTTTGACTATGATTTTTTTTACTTTAAAACTCTGGGCATCCTCAAGAACCGTCCAAGAACCCCAAGGGGTTATTTGTAGTTTTTCATTTGGCGCTGTTTGGTTCATAATGGAATAAAGCATATATTATAAGCTTTTTTAGGTCTTTTGGTACGGAATAAATAAAAAAGGGAATAATACTAATATTAGGTGTTTTTGGTTAGAATTTAGATGGTGGAGCTAAAAACTTACTACAAAAAATTACTAATAGTCATAATGATGGCTGGGATTTTTTTTATAGGGTTAGTAAAAAACTTAAATGGTGTTATTTGCGTTCATCATGACGGACGTTCAGCTTTTGAAATTTCGTTTAATGGTCGCGACTGTTTTGATAAGCACCATTCTCATACTGACCATCAAGATCAAGGCTTGAAGGATTCGCTGAAAAACGAAGTTTTGAGGCGGAATCCGCTTAACAAAAATATTAAGGATCCACTCCCTGAGCCAAGAATGAATCTTGGCTCAGGGTTGGAAAATCGACAAAGTCGCATTTTTCAGTGGGTCCTTAATAACAAAGATTCCTGCCAAGATATTACAATTGATTATAATTTAAACACTGTTTTTGTCCTAAAGAAATTTTTCTATCTGACAACAGCAAGTATTCCAATTTATTTTACTCAGAAAATTACCGAACACTACTCCTTAAAACCAGTCATCAAGCTCTTTTACGAGCGATTGTGTTTAAAAACACTTAAAA
>JBEAYS010000158.1:0-3265 GCA_041170505.1 Cyanobacteriota bacterium | reverse complement strand
TTAGACTCGAAAAATCTTCGATTTTTCTCGTATTTTTTGTGTGTCGCTCAATCTACGCATCGACTTTGCCCATGACAATTAGTAACCCTTCTAGACATGTAAGCGTCGTCGATGCTTGTTGAGCTAATTGTTTTGTCGGGTAACGGCAAGATAATGGTGAATGTTATTGCTCGATTATTTGATAATTACTAATATTTCTCGCGGCAATATCAAAGCCGACGCCGACTAAAACTATCTGCTTATTTGAGCTCAAATATGCTTCCGAGTATTTGTTGTCGATAATTTGTTTGAGTGCGTTTTCGGCACTGTCATTGAGTTTGAATTCAAAGATATAAATATGACTTGAAGTTTCAAGAAACATATCAATGCGCCCTTTATTCGTGCGCACTTCTGCTAGAAACCTCTCCGAGACAAGTCTACAGATCATATAAATCATGCTTTGGTAGTATTTTTCAAGAGGCAATTGTATGTCATATGGAATAGCCGCTAAATATGATTTCAAGATTTCAAAAAACTCTTCTAGACTATTTGATTGAATTGCGGTATGAAGCTCATATATGAGTAGAGTATTTTTGCTTCTGTCTTGCTTGCTGAAACAAGTCAAAAGCTCATCAATAAAAGAGTCTCTGACTTCAGTGTTTGGGTAAGCAAGTTTCAAAAACCCAGAACTGAAATCTTTGATAGTCAAATAGCCAGTCTGAAATAAAATACTTGGTAAATGAAAATTATCAAAATCAAATTTTTCTAAATCAGTTATTTTTGCGACAAGATTTTCAAAAGTTTCTACTTCGATAAATTTTTGCTCATCAATAATATCTATCAAAAACTTTGGAGTACCGCTCGTAAACCAATAATTTTTAAAACTTTTATTATCAAAAAGCAACAGAGTAGAAAATGGATTATATACTTTTAGCTCTGAATCAGGAGAAAAACGATAGCCATTGTACCAAGACTTGATCATCTCTCTTAAAGCCTCTTCAGTATTGCATTCGGTGAAACCATTGGCTTTGATGTATCCCTCGAAATAGTGATCCAATTCTTCTTGAGTGTAGCCACAAAGATCAGCATATTCTGGGAGCATGCTGATGTCTTTGATATTGTTTAATCCAGAAAAAACTGAAACTTTTGAAAACTTACTTACTCCAGTAAGCAAAATAAATCTAATGTTTTCGTCTTGCGCCTTGAGCACACTATAAAACTCTTTTAAAACATCTCTGCATTCTTTAGCTACTTCTGTCTTTGCGATATTGTCTAAGATCGCTTTATCATATTCATCAATTAGAACTACAACCTTTTTTTGAAATTTATTTGCTAATTTTTGAATCAAGTCAGTAAAAACCGATCCTAGTGAGGCTTTTATGAGGGTTAGTCCTTCATCTTCGGCTCTTTGCTCTAATCTGATGATCAAATCCGATTGTAGAATTTGAGCAGAGCTTTTGCCTGGTGTTGACATATCTATCCTAATAACAGGATATTCTTGCCATTCGTATTCACTTGTATCCAGCCATAAGCCCTTGAAAAGTTCACGTTTGTTTTTAAAAATTGCATCAAGAGTGGAAATCGTTAAGGACTTACCGAATCTGCGTGGGCGAGAGAGGAAATAAACTCCTTGGGGGTTTTTAATTAAGTCGTAAATCCGTTTTGTTTTATCAACATATAAGTAATTACCCTTAATTAGGTTCTCAAAAGTTTGAAGACCCACAGGAAGTATTTTGAGCTCAGGATTCTTAGCCACTAAATTTATTATAACATCAGAGCTCAATGCCTTTTGGGGATTGGGTTGTAGAGATATTATGTGCAAATCATCTCAATATTTAAAACTTAAGCTTGGAATTTAGCGTTTCGATTTGTTTATAAAAAGTCATATCAAAAAGCACAGGCGTGATTGAAACTCTGTTATTAAGCAGGGCCCAGCCATCCGTGCCTTCTGTCTCTAAGCCCTCTATGGGCGCGCCTGCTAGCCAAAAGTACATATTGCCGCGCGGATCTCTGCGCTCTTCGTAATTCTCATCATAAGCTCTATTACCAAGCCTAGTAATCTCGACTCCCTTGTAATTAGCTCTAGGACCGGGCGGGACATTGATGTTTAGAAATGATCTAGGCGGAATTAGATTAGGCACATCATTGGTCTCCACGAAATTTTTAATCCAGCTAGCTGATTCTTCAAACTCTTTTGAGGTGTAGCTATAAAGCGAGGTAGCTATCGAGGGCACGCCGATTAGCATGGACTCCATTGCCGCTGATACAGTCCCTGAGTAAAGTACATCGATCCCGAGATTAGGACCGTGATTAATTCCAGAGATCATTAAGTCAAATTTTATATCCTTAAAAAGTGCTCCCAGAGCGATTTTTACGCAATCGGCTGGCGTGCCTGAAGTTAGGTAGCCACCTTTTACGGATTTAGCGAGGTCTTTGGTCTTGACAAGGCTCACCATTAGCGGCTTGTGGAGGCTCATCGAGTGCCCTGTTGCCGAGCGCTCTCTATCAGGCGCACAGACATAGACTTCGTGATCTACAGCAAGAGTCGTGGCCAAAGTTCTTATACCATCAGCCCAGATACCATCATCGTTTGCTACTAAAATTTTCATCTAAGAGTATTATGCCCGTATTTTACAGGTAAGTTTTCAGCGAATCCTTAAGGATCCACTGAAAAATGCGACTTCGTCGATTTTTCAACCATGAGCCAAGAAGGGATCTTGGCTCATGGAGTGGATCCTTAATATTTTTGTTAAGCGGATTCCGCTTCAAAACTTCGTTTTTCAGCGAATCCTTAAGCAAAAAAACCTAATCCCTGATTGGATCCAAAATCCGAGAAAGGATCAACATAAGCTTTGTTGCTAGCAATGCTACTTTTCATTATTTTATTAAAACTATCTTCTTCTTGTTCTTCTTCTTCCTCGTCCATGAAGTAACCATCATAAGCAGACCGAGCATTTTTAAATAAATTATCTATCCAAGAATCAAAGCTTGTATCAGTGGATGCATAATTGGAATAATCATCATAATTTGAGGCTGTTTCTGCTGGTGGTGTTCCTGCTGTTGTTCCTGCTGGTGTTCCTGCTGGTGCTGGTGTTCCTGCTGGTGCTGGTGTTCCTGCTGGTGGTGTTGTATCTTGATAAGTAAAGTCTACTTTTAAGCCAGAAGGTGTTTGGTAAATCGAATGATTAGATTTAATAAGTTTATCAAGATCTCTACTTGCCATTGCAAAATTTAATAAGATCTCTTTGTATTCATTAGCTGCTAATGCTGGTACTATCTTATCTGT
>JBEAYS010000157.1:0-2707 GCA_041170505.1 Cyanobacteriota bacterium | reverse complement strand
GGATTAATAAAAAAATCTGGAATATCTGGTTTATCCATACCTTGTGATCTTAACAGATTTAGGTGGGCTTTGCTATAATCAAACTCATGTCAAAAATTAAAGTTGGTATAAATGGTTTTGGAAGAATTGGTAGAAATACCTTCCGAGTGCTGAATGAAAGATTTTCAGATAAATTAGAGGTGGTCGCTATTAACGACCCTGTCTCTGACCCAAAAATTTCGGCTCACCTAATTAAGTACGATAGTATTCTTGGTCGCTACAAAGGCACTGTATCAGCTAGTGACGATAGTATTACTGTAGATGGCAGAACTTCTAAATTCCTAAAAGAGTTTAATCCAGCTAACATCGGTTGGGGCAAAATGGGAGTAGATATTGTCCTTGAGTGCTCTGGTGTTTACACTGATGCTGATAAAGCAAAAGCGCATATCGAAGCTGGTGCTAAAAAAGTTTTGATTTCTGCACCTGCTAAAAACGAAGATATCACCATTGTTATGGGTGTTAACGATGATAAGTACGATCCAAGCAAGCACCACATTATTTCTAATGCTAGCTGTACTACTAACTGTCTTGCGCCACTAACTAAGGTACTTGATGATAAGTTCGGAGTCGTAACTGGAATTATGACTACAATTCACTCTTACACTTCAGACCAAAGATTACTCGATAACGCTCACAGCGACCCACGCAGAGCAAGAGCGGCTGGTCAATCAATGGTACCTACTACTACTGGTGCGGCAAAAGCTATCGGTTTAGTTCTTCCGCATCTAAACGGTAAGCTAAACGGTTTTGCGATGAGAGTTCCTACTCCTAACGTTTCTGTTGTGGATGTAGTTTTCACTTTCAAAAACAAAGTAACAAAAGAAGCTATCAACGAAGCTCTTAAAAACGCTGCTAAAAATGAATTAAAAGGTATTCTTGATTATACAGACGATGAGTTAGTATCTATCGACTTTACTTCAGATCCACACTCGTCTATTATCGATGGTCCTATGACTATGGTTCTAGGTGATAATCAAGCAAAGGTTTTGAGCTGGTACGATAATGAGTACGGTTACTCAAACAGACTTCTTGACCTTGCTGTTAAAGTTGGCTTAAAATTACCCGTTACTGCGTAATTTTAGCTATATAAAATTATTGAATCGGCTCTTTGATTTTCAGGGAGCCGATTTCTTTTTTTATGTGTTGGTTATCGACATCTAATTCCAGCACTAGCAGTAAATCATGAATATCTGCAGATTCAAGAGTTAAACTAGCCGCTACAATCTGCTTGTGGATTAGCTTAGCAGGCACTCCATTGATTTTAAGACCTGAAATATCCTCAGCTAGAGTAAATCCATAAGTCTCTATATTACCTATAGTAACAAAAATCTCAGGTGAGTAAATTCGCTCCAGAGGACCCATGATTTCTGCTTTACTGATACCAACGAAAGGCAAAGGCTGATTTTCATTAAGAATTTCAAGACTTGTATTTAGATGCGAAGGATCAAATTGAGTCGAAAAATCTGCAACAAAATCAACGCTCTCAATCCCCAAGGACGCTTTACCAGCAAAATTAGCACGTTCAAAATTACCTTTTAAGGTGTATTGCCCGACATTTAGTGGTTCAACCAAAAAAAACCTGAGTAAAAGATTTGAACTATCCGCCATTTTAAAAAGTATTTTTTCATGCAATGGTACTAAATCTGTTGATTCAAAGGGAGTATAAAAAAGCTCAAAATCCTTCTCAAGAATAAAAGAATCAATTGGATCCATTTTGAGCTTAAACTCAATTGCCGTAACATTTACAAGCTCTTTACCTGAAATTTTGATTTCATAAAAATCAGCTTTTACAGGTAAACATAGCAAAATTAACAAAAATAAAACTATAAAATTCATCTAAGCAAATACCTCAGCTAGTACTTGAGCCGCTCTTGCATTTAACTCATGACCAGCCTTATTACTTATTAATTTCATATTAATTGAAAGAGGATTCAAACCAGAAAGCATCAAATCACCAATCAAATCTAAAGCCTTATGAGCTGATAATTCATTAGGATAATGAAGTTCTTTACTAAAGCCAGTTTCATGGTATCCAAGAATCCAACCGTCTAATCCGAGCATTTTGTTTTCAGCTTCACTGCTAAAAGTGCGTGCACGAGCAAAGCTATCAATATCATCACCAAGAGTCCAAGTAAAACTCTGATTAATAGGAGGAGTTTTTATATCCAGATTATAGCTAACAGAAAAATTTTCATCTGGAATCATCTCAATAAATCTACTTTTATCATTTGAATCGAAAATTTTTAATGGTTTTTTTAAGGAAATTCGTTCTGAAAAAAAATTTGGATTTATGACAATATTATTTTTTAAAAAATTAAGCCAAAAATAAACTGATCCATCATCAAAGGGAAACTCAGGATCAGATAATTCTACAGTTAGATTAGATATTCCTAAAAGAGAGCATGCGGCCAAAAAATGTTCAGTCAAACAAATACAAAATCCAGTTTCATCGCTAATTACCGTATTGCGCTGTGAACTAAATAAATTTTTGTAATAAACTTTTACATGATGTCCCCTACATAAAATATTTATACCCAAATTATCTGAGTTTTTGATAATCTTTGCTATTACTGTATTTCTGTTGATTAAGCCAATCGAAGCAAGGGTATTATCTAAAACAGCTGAATTTATTTGAAATTTAGCCACAAAAAGATTATAACTCAGAAAA
>JBEAYS010000156.1:0-3674 GCA_041170505.1 Cyanobacteriota bacterium | reverse complement strand
GATTATTCTTAAGACTTTTAAAGTTTTGATTTTTGGAGAGGGGATTTATGACCCTAATTCTAGCTCTCCAGTAAAATAATTTTATGCAGTTTTGTTCGCCAGGTCCTATTTTTTTTCATCTCGGTCCGCTTGCGATTCGTTGGTACGGGCTATTGACGGCGATTGCTTTTTTGGTGGTTTTAAATCTAATGCAAAGTTTTTTAAAACTAAACAAAATAAAATTTTCTGAACAAAAATTTCAATACAGTCTATATGATTTCAGTGATGATGATTTGTCGAATTATGCAATAGTGATTTTAATCAGCGCGCTTGTTGGTGCTCGCTTGTGGTTTGCCCTCCTTAACTGGGATTATTTTAGCTCAAACCCAGTCGAGATCCCGCAAATCTGGCATGGCGGTCAAAGTATTCAAGGTGGAATGCTAGGAACAGTGATCGGGACTTTTTTGTTTTATCGCAGGCAGGCGGTAGATTTACTCGCGATAATGGTGTCAGCTGTGCCGCTTGGCCAAGCCATCGGGCGCTGGGGTAATTTTTTTAACGAAGAGGCTTTTGGTTCTGTAACCAGCCTGCCATGGGGTCTTTATATTTCGCATACAGGTCAATATCATCATCCGACTTTTTTGTATGAGTCGATTTGGAATATTTTGGTTTTTTTAGCAATGATTTTTTTGAATCTGAAAACTGGGTTTAGCTCTTTAAAAATTATTGCTTGCTATCTTTTGTTTTATTCTTGCGGCAGGTTGATAATCGAATCTATTCGCACAGATAGCTTACTAATAGCGGGTTTGCCAGCCGCTAGTGTGATTTCAGGTTTTTGTATCTTGATAGCTTTAATTTTATTAGGTAAAAAAGAATCTAAGTCTTAACTAGCAGATTTAAGCATATATCCCTCACCACGTTTGGTGTGGATGAGTTTGCCGAGTTGTTTTTCTTTTAGCTTAGATCTTAGGTAACGGATATAGACTTCTATTACGTTGCTCTCGCCGATAAAATCATAGCCCCATACTTTATTGAATAAAAATTCTCTACTTAAATATTCTTCTGGATGCATCATAAACACTCGTAGCAAAGAAAACTCCTTGCTTCTAAGCTCTAGCTCGTCACTGCCTCTTTTAGCCAGGCGATTAAATTGATCTAACCAGAGGTCTCTGTATTCTAGTGTACCGCTTTCTTGCTTAGGCTTGCGTCTTAGTACTGCTCTTATGCGCGCGAGCAATTCTTCTGTAGCAAATGGTTTTACCAAGTAATCGTCAGCACCAAAATCCAAACCTTTTACTTTGTCTTCGATACCATCTTTTGCTGTGATCATGATAATTGGCGTTGGGTTTTCTGTCTCGCGAACTTTTTGACAAACTTCCTCACCTGACATATTAGGTAACATGCAATCAAGCAAAACCAAATCAGGATTGTGCTGTTGGATACTTTTAAGGCCCTCGGCTCCGTCAGTGGCTGTGATAACGTCGTAGCCCTCGTATTTGAGCTCTAATTCAATTAATCTGGTGATTTGAGCTTCATCTTCAATGATTAAAACTCTAGTGTCTTGATTTTGATTTTTGGTATCTACTAGCATAGTATTCTTTATAATATCAAAAATGCCCAAAAAACATCAAAGAATCACGTTTTTAAGCCATAAATATTGAATTTTCTAAAAAAATATACAGTTTGGGTTATAAATTCTTAAAAAGTGGAATAATAATTATCCACCAGGAAATTTGTGAATAAACACACCGGCACAAAACTAGCGAACTTAACCGCACCAAGAGCAATTTTAGATTTTTTTACGATCCTAGAGACAGGCAAGGACTCAAATTGGACGAGCCAAGAATTTTTGGTTTTACGAAAATTAGCTTCTCATCTTTTGGCTAAATCTAATGAAGCTATTAATCCTATTTCTAATACCAGTTATAGTGCAGTTTTAGTCTATAAAAAAAATAATAACTATCTTTTGTTCTCTGGGGCTAATATAGATCCCGATCTAAAAGAGGATCTAAAGAATCCACTAAAAAGAAATTGTGCTGAAAAGCAGGCCGCAATTACTGCCCAGAGAATCGACGGGTTGGATAATTCGCAGTTATGCTTTATGTTTTTGTATCGCAAACAAAAACATAATGAATGTGTGCCAGCTTGTAAGCTTGTACCCTGCCGTGATTGTTATGAAAAATATTTAGTCGATCTGATAAAAAACAATGGCAGACTAGTTTTGATCATGGATGATAATATTGATAGGGTTTTTTTACAGAAACCTGAGGGCGCACCAGTGATTGAAAAAGTGCACTCGATAGATTTAGGTGAGGGTGCGCGCGTGAATTATAAGATTTTTTCAGCTGATGCGATGAAATATTTGAAGATCGAAGATAGTCTTGGTGAGCGGGTTTGTAAGGTTTAGAGATTTTTTTGCCAATCTTCTAGTGTTTTAACATGTTCTAAACCAATTTGTTTATTTTCAAGAGCTATTTCGATGAGGGTGTTATAGTCGCTGAGGGTATCAAGTGAGATGCCGGCTTGCGAAAAATTTTCTTGGGCTTTGTTAAGTCCATAAGTAAAAATAGCAACCATACCCAAAACCTCTACGCCGCTTTCCTGGAGAGCTTTTACGGCACTTAGAGAACTGCCACCTGTCGAGATCAAATCCTCTATAACCACAGCCTTAGAGCCCGCTGGAATTGAGCCTTCGATTTGATTGGTTCTGCCATGTTCTTTTGATGATGAGCGCACATAAACCATGGGCAAGCCAAGAGCATCTGCAATCAGCGTAGCGTGCGGGATTCCAGCTGTTGCTACGCCAGCGATATACTCTGCGGCGGGATATTTGGCTTTAATTAGATCTACAAAAGCTGATTTGATGAGGGTTCTAGCCTGGGGATAAGAGAGTGTAATTCTGTTATCACAGTAAATAGGCGACTTGATACCTGATGCCCAAGTGAACATGTCATCGGGTCTTAAAAAAATTGCTTTTATATCTAGTAGAGTTTTTGCTATTTCGCGTGATTTAGAGCTAGTTACCATATTTTATATTTTATCATTTACTGTGGAATGGCTTTAAACATGCCTGTAGGAAGCCCATATCTCTCGATTAAAGCTTGATTGGCTTTTTTGCGCTTCAGAAAAATAATATTAGAATTATCTACATAAACCACTGCCCAATTAGGATCACGGACTCTTCTAAGCAAGAAGGGTTGAGCGTGCTGAGTCATATCGTGTCTCATAAAATAAATCACGTTGAAATTGTATTTTTGATCTATTTCGTGCCATTTATTTTCGCTCTCTTGCATGGGTTCATAAACATCATCAAAGAATTCTCTAGGATAGGCTTCAGGACGGTTATCCACAAATACTTTATGCCGTGGAAAAAGGTAGTAAATCAAGTAACCGCCAATATCATAGTTGTTAAAAATAGGGCCTTGGATATTATTATCCAAGAAAAACTTAGCAGAATTTTCAGTGCCCTTAAAAACACCGAGGTCGATTTGTTTTTTATAAAAATTATAATAAAAACCAAATAAAAAAGCTAAAAACACAAAACTAAAAATTGTGCGTTTGCCCTGGTGATTGGTTTTTAAGCTTCGAGCCTGGCTTAATAATAAAGCGATTAAGGGTATTGATACAAAAGCATAATTAGGAATAGAGCGAGTAGTTTTAAAACCTAAAATCATAAATACTATGGAAGCCACTAC
>JBEAYS010000155.1:0-15615 GCA_041170505.1 Cyanobacteriota bacterium | reverse complement strand
TCCCAGAAGAAATTAGCGTTATCCTGAGTGAGTGAGCCAGCGGAATTACTAAATATAATGCTTCCAGCACTAAATCCAGCACTAAGAGTGCTAGCGTTAATCGTGTTTACAAAAAGTTTGTTCCATTTTTTAGCGTTAGAGCCAAGGTTAAAGGTCGCATCTTGATCAGGACCGATATCGCCGCGCACTTGTAATCTAAAATCAGTTGGCGAGCCTGTTGCAATTCCAATATTATCAGCAGACGAATCAACAAAAAGTAAATCACCTTGCTTATCACCCTCGATGCGGAAATCAGCATCAGCTAGACCTTGCTCATTAAATACAGTCGAACCATTAATACCAGCTTTTATAAGGACGCTATCACCGCTATTTAGTATTCTAAAGATATCAGCAGTTTGACCAGCACTTGCTTTTATACTCAATCCGACTTCACTAACATTATCAGTTCTGATGTCTAAAACAGCGCTTGGACTTGTTGTGCCAAGACCTAATCTATTGGTGCTATCGTCGTAATAAAGACCACTATTGTCTTGTTTGATAAGACCGTTAGTACCAAAGAACGCTAGTGATCCGTTACTGAAGCTTGTAAATCTAACACTGTTGCTAATAGTGAGGTCTGCGCCGTTGATATTGGTGTTTGCGATTAATTGACCCACAACCGCTCTATTAGCAACGGTTAGATTATTGTTTACGACAGCATTATCCACCACCAATGAGCTTCCATTAATTACTGCTGCAACAGTAAGATTATTGCCAATAATTGCATTGTTATTAACAGTTGCATTATCGACAAAAATGGAAGCACCATTGATTGTTCCTGAAGCAGTGAAGTTTGATGAGTAAATATCTCCATCTGCTTCTATATCGCCGGCTACTAACAGGTCATCAGTTCCGTTAATAAAATTAGCAGTACCATCTCCGATTTCCAAACTTGCATCTGGTGATTGAGCGCCGATTCCGACTCTTTGCAAGTTTAGATTACCGAAGATGGTATTACCAATATTTAACTGATTTGAACCAGTAGCACTAACAACATCAATATTGTTTCCAATTGTGATATTATTAGATCCCGACGTAAAATTGTCAGCGGCTTTAAAACCGATAGCGATATTACCATCGCCAGTAGTGCCGTTGACTAAAGCTTGTTGGCCTATTGCCACATTATTATCACCATTTATAAGTTTAAACAGTGATCTAAAGCCATAAGCAATGTTTCCATTGCCTACTGTTAAAAATCTTAGACTATCAATTCCAGTTGCGGTGTTAAACTTGCCGCCACTGAGAGCCTGTCCAGAACCATTGCCCACCATGATGTTACCGTTTTTCACATCAGATACTACGTCTTTTAACATGTCCATAGAGACGTTGGCATTTCTAATAGCTTGACTGAAATCTGTCCACTTACCAAGACCGCTAGCGTTAGTAACTAAAACGTAGCCATTGACTTGGCTACCGTCATTGATTCTAAGCGATTTGTTGAAGCTTGCAATATCTTGGAATATAGTGTTCCCGTTTAAAAGAGCAGATTTAACGAGTGCTGATTCTAAAGTTTTATTAGTAAAGGTTTCAGCTCCAGCTAAAGTAGCTAGTGTGCCTGTCATTGGTAGCGTGAGAGCTGATGGCGCAGTTGCTGTGAAGCTTATATCGCCGCCAGCAAAACTTATATCATTCGCGCCGAAAGTCATGGTGCCGCCTGGGTTAGAGACTCCAGTACCACCATAACTTGGTGAAAGAATCCCATGAGTTATATTAGAGGCGTTTAAATTGGTTAATCCAGCACCGTTACCGCTAAGATTTACACTTGAAATCGAATCAGCGATAAAGGTTCCATTAACTTCTAATAATGCTTGTGGATTTAGAGTGCCAATACCGACATTACCAGGAAGGACTCCGTTGCCTGGAGCCACAAACAGAGAAGCCACACCACCATTGAATCCTACAATTAATGACTTGCTAATATTATTAACTAATCTAGTAGTATCATCCACTCCAGAACCTATTACTACGCTGTAATCTCCGTTAGCGGTGACATAGTTACCAATTGCCAAAGACTCTTCACCAGTGGTTTGCGCGGTGAGTCCAAGTTTTTTAATAAAGCTCCAAACGGCATTTCCGTTGGTTCCTGTTGATACTAAGACTTTTTGTGCTTCAGCGTTTTCAGGAATTCTAATAAATCCACTAAAAGTAGAATCAGTAAAAGTCTTATTTCTTACAATTTGTTGTTTATCAATTAAAACAAAGTCGTCATTAACTTCAGCACCTGTTAGTTTCCCACCCACGTCAGAGGTTGTAACGATTTTGCCTCTAATTCCTCCTGCGGTCATGTAAAAATTATTGCCATCAAACTCAATAGCACCGTCTTTTACGGTGCTTAATAGATTTCCTTGTTCAAGAATCAAGCTTGGAGCTGTTCCGTCTCCGCCAATCACGTGCAAGTAAGCTGATGGATTTTCTATGCCTACTCCAAGTTTACCGTTTTCGGTAAAAGAGAACTTATCAACTTCATTTTGCCCGAACGAAATCCCAAAATTCTTTTTAACAGGATCGTATCTAAGAACTGCTTTTAATGTTTCACTAACACCGATATCAAACCTAGATTCTAGGTCACCTCCATTATTATCAGCCAAATTGATATCTTTATCTTTTACATTAGCTCCACGTTTAACATTAACTCTTCTTTTGGCAATTGGAATAGTAACCAAATATTTACCATCATAAAGTTTCTTCACTTCGGTTCTAATACTACGTTTTGGCAGTGCTTCAAATTGGACATTTTCTAATATATATTTGAGCATGCAGTCGTCATATTTCCCACTTGGACAATCAGCAGGTTCTAGTGCCACTTCTTCTGTAACACTTTGGGATGTGATATTTCTAGCTTGAATTTCTTTTTTATAGGTATTGTATAAGATGTTATCGTCATCATAAATTTCGAGATAGACAGTTTTGTAATCGGTAATAAATAATCCAACTCCAATATCGAATTCGAGATTTCTGGCATATTTTGAGTTATAAACTGTTGGACGAGCAGTACTTAAAAATTTTCTTTTGCCTTCTAGATCATATTCATAAGCTTCTACTCTAAATGATGCAGGGAAGCTTTTTTTATTAGCAAAAAATCCACTTGCATCCATTCTCAATCTTAAGGTGTTAGGTTGACCATCTTTAAAATTGATTATTAGATCTCTAGAATCCAAATACAGATTGAGATTAGAGTTTTTCCCTGAGACATATTCCATCTCGACGTAAGTTTCTTTTGTGAGAGATTTTGAAGAGCCTGTGTTGTTCAAGCTAACATCAAATGGTTTCAAAGACTCTGCCCCAGCGGCTTTCACAACAGTTGTCGGGCCCTGCACTAATTGATTTGCAATCAAGAATAATATGAAAAATATTTTTATTCGTTTTTTCATTAAGTAACAGCTTCTGCTATGACCTATGTCTTGCAATCGGTGCTTTAGGACCAACTCGATATCGGCCCAAAAGTTGAAAAATTAAGCCCATAAATTTGTCAATCTAAATTAAATGGCTTAGGTGAAAACCCTAAAAAAGCCCCACTGAATCATCTATTAAGTTGAGAGTTATAAAAATTAATTTTTGGGAATAATGTATTACGGATAGGCTTTTGATTAAATTTTTACCATTTATGTTCTTTAGTAGATAAGCTTCTTCCCTGAGATCGTCTCATTGACTGGATTTGAAAGATTTTATTTGAATTGAAAGTTATTTAATATTTATTTGATTATTTCTTGCAACAAATTCTGCATTTTATTTGCTAGTATTTTTATTCCAGGCGACTGAGCGCGCTTTTGAAAATTCGCTCTTTGTAAACTGAAAACTGCATATTTTTAAACAAAGTTCTTGTAAACTTGCAAAAGTTTATAAGAAATTGATAGCTAAGCGTATCTTACAGCAATTTATTGTTGTGATGATAATACAAAAAAAGCGTTTAATAGAAAAAAGCTACTAAGCGCGCATGGTGGATACCTTGGCACCAACAGCCGATGAAGGACGTACTAATCTGCGAAAAGCTACGGTGAGCTGATAAGAAGCTTAGACCCGTAGATCTCCGAATGAGGAAACTCCGCTGGAGTCATATCCAGTGACTTCCATCTGAACACATAGGATGGATAGAGGTAAGCCGGTGAACTGAAACATCTAAGTAACCGGAAGAAAAGAAAACAAATCAGTGATTCTCCTAGTAGCGGCGAGCGAACGGGGATTAGCCCAAACCAGTTTTTACTGGGGTTGTAGGACCACAATTATGGATTCTGTTTGGTTAGTTGAATAGAGTTGGAAAGCTCAGCCAAAGACGGTGATAGCCCGGTAAACGAAAATTAAACAGACCTCTGTGGCACCTGAGTAGTGCGGGACACGTGAAATCCCGTGTGAATCTAGCAGGACCATCTTGCTAAGGCTAAATACTGTTGGTGACCGATAGTGAACTAGTACAGTGATGGAAAGGTGAAAAGAACCCCTGGCGGGGAGTGAAATAGAACATGAAACCGTGTGCGTACAAGCGATTAGAGCACCATTAATGGTGTGATAGTATGCCTGTTGAAGAATGACCCGGCGAGTTAGTTTAAGTGGTAGGTTAACCAGTAACATGGGGAGCCATAGGGAAACCAAGTCTGAATAGGGCGCTCATCACTTGAACTAGACCCGAACCCTGGTGATCTAGCCATGGCCAGGTTGAAGCGTGAGTAACATCACGTGGAGGACCGAACCGACTAATGTTGAAAAATTAGCGGATGAGTTGTGGTTAGCGGAGAAATTCCAATCGAACTGGGAGCTAGCTGGTTCTCCTTGAAATGTATTGAGGTACAGCGTCAGATAAAAGTCTATCGGGGGTAGAGCACTGTTTCGTTGCGGGCTGGGATAACTGGTACCAAATCGAGCCAAACTCCGAATACCGATAGTATGTTTTCTGGCAGTGAGACTACGAGAGATAAGTTCCGTGGTCAAGAGGGAAAGAGCCCAGACCGTCGTCTAAGGTCCCCAAATTATGGCTAAGTGATTAAGGAGGTGAAACTGCTGAGACAACCAGGAGGTTGGCTTAGAAGCAGCCATTCCTTGAAAGAGTGCGTAATAGCTCACTGGTCAAGCGGTTTTGCGCCAAAAATTTACGGGGCTAAGCCATATACCGAAGACACGGGTTTGTTAGTTTTTCTTTTTATTGATCCTTTTTTAAGCATGGTTATTCTGATGATTTATCATCGTTTACCCTTCTTAAAAAAGGATCAATAATTACGAAATAATACACTAATAAGCAGTAAAGGAGCGTTCTGTAAGCCGATGAAGCATGATTGAAAAAACATGTGGAGGTATCAGAAGTGAGAATGTCGGGATAAGTAGCGAAAAGAGGAGTGAGAATCTCCTCCACCGAAATCCTAAGGGTTCCCACGTCAAGTTCGTCTTCGTGGGGTTAGTCTGGTCCTAAGGTGAGGCCGAAAGGCGTAGTCGATGGATAGCAGGTTGATATTCCTGCACCAGCTTATAACCGTTATTATCAAAGTCGTGACGCAGGAAGCTAAGTCAGGGGGCTTAATGGATTGCCCTCCACACCCGTAGCCAGATTCTGTAGGCAAATCCGCAGAGTCGTTAAAGCGAGAGGTTATGGTGAGGATCTACGGATCCGAACTGATTGATGCTACACTGACGAGAAAACCGGCGTTGAGAGGTTATGAGTTGCCAGTACCCGAAACCGACACAGGTAGGATGGCAGAGAATGCTAAGGTGCGCGAGCTAACTCTCTATAAGGAACTCGGCAAAATACTTCCGTAACTTCGGAATAAGGAAGGCCAACATACAGTGTAAGCCCTGCGGCTGAAGCTGAAGTTGGTGACACAAACCAGTCCCAAGCAACTGTTTACCAAAAACACAGCTCTGTGCAAACTCGAAAGAGGAAGTATACAGGGTGACGCCTGCCCGGTGCTGGAAGGTTAAGGGGAGGGGTTAGACGCAAGTCGAAGCTCTGATCTAAAGCCCCAGTGAACGGCGGCCGTAACTATAACGGTCCTAAGGTTAACATATTCGCTAGCCTTAGTAAAACTGGACTATTTGCGGGAAAGTCCTCCAAAACTTATCGGTACTCGTTTCATTTTGAAGCAGTAAAAATCCGAAAGACATGGGGATGATCCGCAGGAAAGATCCTAAGTAATTTTTACTCAGGATATCCTCAGAGACTATACGTCCAGTCTTAAAGGTAAATAGAAAAAACAAATTCCCATAAAGGGAGGTACTCATGGATTTAGAAGCCCAGTGGATAACTGGCTTTGTAGATGGAGAAGGTTGTTTTTACATCGGCATTAATAAGCATGATGAAATGACTTCTGGATACCAAATACTACCAGAATTTACTGTAGTACAGCATAAGAGAGATGTTCAGATATTGTATGCTTTAAAATCTTACTTTCAATGTGGTGTGGTGCGAACCAATCATGAAGATAGGATGGCATTTAGAGTCAGAAGTATCAAACATTTAACTGAAAGGATTATTCCTTTCTTTGAGAAGCATAAACTCAAAACAAAAAAGCAACAGGATTTCATTTCCTTTAGAAAAGTTCTTCTCAAGATTAATAGAAAAGAACATTTAACTTCTGAAGGTATCGAAGAAATAAAACAAATTGCTTCAAAAATGAATACTGGGAAAGTTTTTTCTACTTTAAGAAAGATAGAGTCCGACTGCATAGGAAACTATGTGGATAACAAATAGGAATATCGAGCGAAATTCCTTGTCAGGTAAGTTCTGACCCGCACGAAAGGCGTAATGATTTGGGAACTGTCTCGTAGAGAGGCTCGGCGAAATTGGATTAGCTGTGAAGATACGGCTTAGGCATGCCAGGACAGAAAGACCCTATTGAGCTTTACTGTAGGCTATTAGTGAACGCGAGATTAAGATGCGTAGTATAGTTGGGAGACTTTGATCCAAGGATTCTGGTTCTTGGGGAGTCATCAGTGAAATACCAATCTTCTTAGTCTTTCGTTCTAACAGTTACCATTATCTGGTAATTGGACACTGATTGTCGGGCAGTTTGACTGGGGCGGTCACCTCCTAAAGAGTAACGGAGGTGTACAAAGGTTCTCTCAGGTTGGTCGGAAATCAACCATTGAGTGCAAATGCAAAAGAGAGCTTGACTGCAAGAGAGACATCTCGCGCAGGTACGAAAGTAGGTATTAGTGATCCGGCGATTCCGCATGGAAGGGTCGTCGCTCATCGGATAAAAGTTACCATAGGGATAACAGGCTGATCTCCCCCAAGAGTCCACATCGACGGGGAGGTTTGGCACCTCGATGTCGGCTCGTCGCATCCTGGAGCGGTAGTACGTTCCAAGGGTTGGGCTGTTCGCCCATTAAAGCGGTACGTGAGCTGGGTTCAGAACGTCGTGAGACAGTTCGGTCCATATCCGGCATGTCCGTAAGAGATTTGAGAGGAGTCTTTCCTAGTACGAGAGGACCGGAAAGGACAAACCTCTAGTGTACCTGTTGTCACGCCCGTGGCAAACGCAGGGTAGCTATGTTTGGAGAGGATAAGCGCTGAAAGCATCTAAGTGCGAAGCCCACCTCAAGATTAGATCTTTTGGGACCCAAGAAGAACACTTGGTTGATAGGTAAATAGTGTAATTGCTGTAAGGCATTTAGCTTATTTATACTAATAGTCCTTTTGCTTTTTTCACTTTTTTTTGCTTAGTCATCGATTCTTTACGAATCTGTTTAAATTAAATATGCAGTTTTCAGTTTATTTATAATTATCTTATTTCCCTTGTCTTCACTGGGTCTAATTGTAATATTGTTACAATACTATTGTAATATTGTTACAATTAGGATTCCTTGTTAATTCCAAGATGCGCTATTATTATCTTTCGTGGTTATTCCGCAACAAAACCAAAACTTAATCCGAGTAGTGAATATCCATATACACTTCTTAAAGCTGTTTATATTGATGATCTAGCTACTAAGCAAATTCAAACACATTGTAATACACTAGATAGTCATGGGTTGAAATTACTTATGGCTCCCGAGATTGAAGTTTTTTTTGAAAACTTTGATTATAGAGATAAAACATTGGAGTCAAAAGATAATGCTATTCGTTTATCGGATAACTCCCAAAATGAAGATTATAAATTTTCTTATATTTTCCCGCCACCAGGCGACGACAATAAATCAGGGCGTCAAACGCTACTTGAACGCTTTAGAAGTTCTGGTCGAGCAAAAGAAATTTTTGGCGATGAGTTACATGCCAGGATTTGTAAGGCTGATTTTACAGATTGATCTAAATTTTTTGCATCTGAATAATTTTTATAGCTGGTTTTGTGTTTCATAAATTTGTTATTTTATTAAAATAACAGCAAGCCTAATTGAAACATTATTACAATTAGGTTTTAAAAAGAGATAACCTATAATAAAGGTTTATAATTCTAGATACCAGTCTAGATGATCGCTCTTTTTAAGAGAGGAAAGTCCGGGCACCGCAGGGCTAAGTTGCCGGTTAAGAGCCGGTGCGAGTGATCGTGAGGAAAGTGCCACAGAAAAATACCGCCGTTAAGGTAAGGGTGCAAAGGTGAGGTAAGAGCTCACCAGCAAGATCGAGAGGTCTTGGCTCGGTAAACCCCGCTGAAGGTGCAAGGTAATGGTTCGTAGCTGATAAATTTGCCCAAAAATATCAGTGAACCAGAATTCCGCTTGAGTTTTGCAGTAATGCAAGACCTAGATAGATGATCGTCGTTTGTAGAATTTCTACATTACAGAACCCGGCTTATTGACTGGTTTTGGGACTGCTAAGGCAGTCCCTTTTTTTATGGGGCCGCACTTACCGTTTCCACGAAACCGAGATAATTCCATATTTTTGCTAAGAGATGTTTATTTTTTTGCGTAAGTGATTTGTTGCAAATTTTGACTGCTTTTGAAATTTGCAAATTCATATCAATTTTTAATTGCAAAGAGATGCGCACTTTCTTTCGCGTAAGTCACTTGTTGAGAAAAAAGCGTTCAGGCTTAATTCAATCACGCTTCAACTAAGGGGGACCCGCTCCGCGCGCGGCTTTGCCAATTAAATTTATTTAAACCCTTTTGAGCGCTCGCCCCTCCTCACTTGAAGCTATTTCATTAAGCCTTTCGCTGTTTTTCTCATTAACAAGTGCTTAAAGCTCTCTCAAGTGCCCATCTCTCTGCATCTTTTTATAGTTAGCAGAGTCTAAGCATTAGAAAAATCAAGCCCTAGCCCACCGGCTCCAGCATTATTTCTCTGATCGCGTCTTGCGCTTCTTGGAAGCTATTAATAGTAATTATTTTTGCGCGCAACCTGCCTGCTCCAGGTAGCCCTGAAATATAATTATTTATGTGTCTGCGAGCCTCTTGGATACCGGTATGCACGCCTTTGTAGCGCACCAAAAGTTCACAATGCTTTATAGCTAGCTCGAGCCGTTCTTGAATACTAGGTTCTGGCAGTAACTCTCCGGTTTTTAGATAATGATTTACTTGCTTGCTAAACCAAGGCTTGCCCATGGTCCCTCTAGCGATCGCCATTCCCGCGGAACCCGTTATTTCAAGCACTTTTATGGCATCTTCAAGCGAGCAAATATCCCCGTTTGCAAAAACTGGAATCCTAACAGCCTCCACTACCGAGCGGATCAACTCCCAATTCGCGCTTCCTGTGTACTTTTGAGCGCGTGTGCGGCCATGAATGGTCAGCGCGCTGACTCCCAGGTCCTCAAATCTTTTAGCAAGCTCGGGAGCATTAATACTCTCTTGGCACCATCCCAAGCGGGTTTTGACGGTTACTGGTAAATTAGTGGCGGATTTTACCGCGCGAACTATATCGCAAGCTAGATCGGGCTCCTTCATCAAAGCCGCTCCGTCTCTGCCTTTTACGATCTTGGGGACTGGACAGCCCATATTAATGTCGATAAATCTAGCGCCAGAAGACTCGGCTATTCGGGTGGCTTCTGCCATCACCTCTGGCTCATGGCCAAAAAGCTGAATCCCTGTCAGAGAGTCGTTTTCGGGTATATCTAGTCTTTGTTGGTGCTTGTGGGTGCTCTGATGCTTGTGAGCGTGAATCAGAGCTTTTGAGCTAAGCATCTCACAAGATAGCAAGACATCGGGATCATAAGCTCTACAAAGCTCTCTATAAGCCAGATCCGTAACCCCCGCCATAGGCGGTATATAAACAAAACCGTTTAACTCTATATTGCCGATTTTAATTGGTGGGGGCATGCTCTTAGGCTAAGTTTAGCAAGCAAAGTTCTTTATATTTTTGTGCTTAAAATATTAAACCTTATGAGATTCTTTTTTGGTTTCAATAATTCCAGATCTTGCCAATTGGTCTAAAAAATTCATTGCAGATCTAATATCACCTTTATGCTTTGCTTCTCTAATTGATTGAACTTCGTTACTCGATGACTGTTTCATAGCTTTTAAAAAACTTTTAATTTTTGCCTCATCTGTACCTGATGTCCTTTTTGCTTCTCTAGCAGCTTTTTGAGCAGGTGTAACTCTTGTATCATTAATGTGTAATTTATCGAATCTAACTATAGGTACAGCTTTTTTCATTTCTTATCTTCCTCTTATCTTAATTTTCGAATAATACCCTCTTATCTTACAACACATAAACGTGCATATCAATACCTGAAAACCCCTAAATACTCGCCACTAAAACAGCTCTCGCTCTAACAAAATTCTTTAGATCACTAATTCCCTGTTCTAGTTTGAGTATTTTATTACAAGCCTCATCATCTGGTAGCCCTTCAGCTAGTTTATTTTGCCAGAGCTCCAGTAAGTTAATCATATCTATTGTTTCGTTCTGCGATAGCTCATCAGCTAAAACCATAGAGTCAAGCACATCATCCAGATTTAAGTTCCCGCTATCCACTAAGCTCATAAACAGCTCTTGAGCTTTTGGGTTAATCGGCTCATGCTCAAAACCGTTTAGATAAAGAGTTTGGGCTCTACTACTAATAGTCGGAAGTACGGTCTCCCGGTTAGGCGCCATCAGCATAAACATTGTTTTTGGTCTAGCTTCTTCGATAGTTTTGAGTAAGGCGGGCGCAGAATGATAACTCAAACAGACTTTTGAAGCGTTTTTTATGATAATTATCCTAAAATAATCGCAATTTTGGGACAACTCTTCCTGCAAAAAACGGATTTGATCGATACTAATAATTCCTTTTTTGCTCTCAGACTCAATAATTATGGGAGTTTTAGGGTGCTTATCTTCTTCAATCCATCTGCAATTGGTGCAGGTCCCACAGCTAGGCTCTAGTTTAGTTTCAGCAGATTGATTAACACTGCAGTTCAAAATTTTATTTAGTTCTTTTATAAGTTCTATTTTGGCAAGATTCGCCCCCCCACAGAGCAAATAAGCTCGCGCTAAACGAGATTTATCCAGAGCTTTTTGGAAAAACTCATAAGCAAGCTCTTGATTTTCGGGGATTTTTTTAAAATACACCATTGGTACTAGGAATAATTTTAGCCCGTAATTACGTGAAAAAATCAAAATTTTGGGAACAATAATATAAATAATGAAAAATATTTTTATCTTATTTAACCGCCTCTTAAACAGCATTTGCAACTATAAAGCTGTTAAAAGGTTTGCTTACGTTAATTAGATATTTTAAAGAGTCTAATTAGCTAGCAGTAGTGGCTCAGTTGATAAAAACACTGAGTATTTAGACAAAAGGAGATACATATGTCTACTACAGGACGCAATTCAACAATAAGATTGGCGATTATTAGATCGCAAATCGACCAACAACAACAAGTAATAGCAATGTTAGAAAACAGACTTCAAGAGTCAATTCTTGGTGGAACTGATACAGGTTCGTTTACTGAAGACCTTAATCTTTTTGGTATTTTAGACGACGTAGCAAGAATTTATAAAGATAAGAATGATGGTGTTACCGACAACCCCACATACTTTGGATTGACGGGCGCTATGCAAAAAGGTATTCAACTCAATGAGGGTTATGGATTTGATCCGCTAGCGGCTGTAGAGCAAGATACTTTAAGACAGTTTTTATATCAAGCCAGAGCTCTTTTGGGTGAGTTAAGAGTAGAAGAACAGCATTGGAACGGCGAAGTTAACGAGGAAAAACAGAGAAGAAAAGAACTCGGTGACTTTACAAAAGGTTAATTAGAGCAAATCCTTAAATCAATCCTTGATCGCCAATATCTTTTTTGAAGGATTTTGAGGGTATGATTAGGGTATCAGCTAATTTGTAAGCCATTATTTGAGCGTCTAGTAAGCTTTCAGCTACAGCGGTGGCTCCAAATATTTCAGCATGGGCTTTTTCATGGGAGCTTATGGAGCTTGTCTTAGTTCCATAAAATACAAGAGGGATACCATTAAGATCTGAAGATAGTTTTTCAATTCTTTCATTAATTTCATCAAGCATATAGTTACCTTGCAAGGGATTTAAGGGATTTATTGTTTCAGCTTCATTAACTACGTTTATAGAGAGCGCAGAACCTAAATATTTATGGAATCCGTTTTTATAAAAGCTAAGATCATTATTCGCAACAGCAAGGTAAATATCCACAAGATCCTCATCCAGCAAGGGCAGTACTACCTGAGCGTCAGAATCAGCAAAATTGGTCCTACATTGAATTAGTTTTATTTGCAGTCCGTCTTTTATGTCAAGAGCAAGATCCAAGGCAAGAATCCCCGAATAGGGTCTTCCTTCATCGGCAAGCCCTTTGATTAAGGGGTTTATAATAAAATTCCTGATTTTATACATGATTGAATCAGTAATTAGCGGGGTGGGGGCGTAGGCTCCTCTATCATAGTAAATATCTAAATTTTGAGGATCTCTGTATCCTTGAACTGGTAATAGCGATAGAGCACGCTCACCATCACAAATAAAATTAAGTGTAAATTGATGCCCTTCAATTAGCTCTTCAATTGTAACTCGAGGTTTTTGTACTACCAAAAATTTTTGTTTAAAAACTTCTTTTAAAACTTGACGAGCTTCTTTTAGATCTTCTGCAATAAAATACGATTTTTCGTTATCAAATTTTTTATCGATTCTAATAGCAATTGGATAACTGATTGTACCCACAAAAGTGAGAGCCATATTTAACTGATCAAAACTAGCGAATCGCGCAGATGGAATATTATGCCTAATCATAAAATCTTTTGCAAACACATTAGAGCTCTCTATTTCTGCCGCTGCCGCGCGAGGTCCAAAAATCAACTTTCCAGCCTCTTGAAATTTATCTACGATTCCTTTTGCAAGCAGTTTACTCTCACCAACAATAGTGAGATTGATTTGTCTTGCAATAGCTATTTCTAGTAATCTATTGACATCATTTATATCAACATCTTCAATACATTGAACAAATTTTCTTAAAGCTTTGTTGCCTGGAATCGCAATTAATTCCAGATTTCGGTATTTTTCCGAAGCTAGTAATTTCCAAACTAATGCGTGTTCTTTAGATCCAGAACCTATGAGCAAAATCTTCACATGTGTATTATCTCATGGAATCTTAAATCTAGCAATTTTTCGTTGTATCCTGATATTAATGAGGTTTTTGGTCCCATTTAGTTTTTTTAGCTTTTTTTTAAGTGGTTTTTCGGCTTTAATTTATGAGCTTACTTGGGTTAGGCTCCTAAAAAATATTTTTGGTAGTGATAGCTTGGCTTTAAGCACCATGCTAACGGTCTTTATTGGTGGTATTGGCTTGGGGACACTTATCTCTGGAAGGCTGATCAATAAAAGCTTTGCTGGCGGGAAAACTAATCTAAAATATAAATCCTTAATTCTATTGTCTCTCTATGCTCTGTTTGAATTGGTTTTGGGAGCTTACGCTCTTGGAGTTCCTACTTTCTTTGGTCAGCATTTGATTGGTCTTGCTTGGGATGCTGTTTCTGCGTTAACCGTACAAATCTCATGGTTAGCGGCTTTTACAAAATTTATTTTTGCTTTTTGTCTATTGATTTTTCCGACTTTGTTAATGGGCTTGGGCTTTCCACTATTAAGCGAGGTCTTAATTGATAATCATAATTTTACAAATAAAGAAAGATATGAAGATCGTGAAATTCTAGAAGATAACTATAAGCTGGTTATCAGTAATTTATATGCGACTAATACCCTTGGTTCGATTTTGGGATCTTTGGTCTGTGGCTTTTTTATGTTGCCTCTGTTAGGCTTGAGAACCAGTGTCTATCTGGGTTCTTTAATAAACTTTTTTATTGTATTTTTAATTTTAATACTACTACTAATCAATTCCAAAATCTTTAAAAATGTACAAATCGATAATTTGGTTGACGATATGATAAAAACCGTCCAAAGAATTTTTGATTTTTCAAAATTATTTGATGCCAAAGAACCAAAAGCGATAAACGCCAGTGAACGCAGATATCAATATGTCTGCAAAATCCTCTTAGGGATAGCTTTTGCTATAGGGTTTGTTAATCTAAGCCTTGAAATTCTTTGGACTAAACTGCTCTCTTTAGTTATAGGATCTTCGACTTACTCACTAACAATAATTTTAATAGCCGTTCTTGCTGGTATTAGTATGGGAGCTTATGCGCTAAACCCTATTTTAAAAACCTTGCATAAAATTGGTTTTGACTATCTAAATCTCCTAAAAGTTCTTTTATTTCTCTTTGCTGGATTACTTGCAATTTCTTTTTCATTGTTTAATAGTATGCCTTGGATATTTTTATTCCTAAATCAAAAAATCAGTTCTTTGCTTGAAATAAGCTCTTCAAGCGGGCTGTGGATGGTCGAAGTTGCAGTTAAGTTTTTGGTTTCTCTTTTTGTTGTATTCCCAGTTACTTTTGTTGAGGGAGTAATTTTTGCTTTTGTAATATTTCTTATGGCAAGTAATTCTAGCTTGCTTGAAGAAACACTGATGGAGCCTGTGGGTACGCGAGTAGCTAAAGCATCTTACTTTAATACTTTTGGAGCTATTACTGGATCGTTTTTCACGGGATTTATTCTAATTCCTTTTTTGAGTAATTTTGGTAGCGGTACTTTATTAACGAGTAAGTTTTTTATAGTTTTATGTTTTTTGTTTTTTTTAATACCTTTTTTACTAGAAGAAGATCCTGATTGGATTAAGTCTATAAGCGCGATTGCTGTTGTTATTGCCTTGTCGTTGTGGTTTTTGCCAAAGTTCCAAATCAACACCATGCTAAGTGGAGTTTCAATTTATCATGGGCACTATTTTAAAAAGATCGACAAAAAAACTTTTGATAAAGTACACTCCGAGCAACAAGAAAAAATTCTTTATCATAAAGAAGGTGCAAATGCCATTGTTACTGTTGTTGAGAATAAAAGTGCTAATGCTATTTTTCTTAAGAGTAATGGTAAGGTTGAAGCTGGTAAGCCGATAGATCCTAATTTGCCCACTAAAGCTGATATGGTTACCCAAGTGCTATTGGGTGCAATTCCGGTCATCTTATACCCTGATAGTCAAAAAGCTATTTTAATCGGTATGGGCTCTGGTATTACTCTAAAAAGCTTATCTCTAGCTGGTTCTAATCAAAGTCTAAAACAAATCGATGTCTGTGAAATAGAAGCGAGAATATTTGAGGCGGCTGATAGATATTTTACTAATAAATATCCTCTTAATCCAAAAATCAAAAGATATGTAATTGACGCCCGCAATTATATC
>JBEAYS010000154.1:0-10841 GCA_041170505.1 Cyanobacteriota bacterium | reverse complement strand
TAACCAGCTCTTAATCTGTTATTATTATTATATCAACAGGGGAGATTCCTTTATGAAAAAAAATATTATTTTAGTTTCTGCGTTATTATTTTGCATTTCTATAAACACGTCTATCGCAAATCCAAATCACAATTACATTAGTACCGAATTTATCAGTGGTATATTCCCTGATTTGGCCCTGGAGCTTCATGAAAAAAGTTATAATCTTGATCTTCTAAAAACAAATATAATTAGGGCTCGTATCAAAGTTGATAATCTTTACACTTCTAATACTCCGCTATCTAGTTTTAGCTTAAAAGTTTATGAAATAAAAAATGGTCAAAGAAAGTTCTTAAGTTCACAAAGTCTTAATATTCAACGAGGTGCATTAAATAACAGAGTATTAAGTATAAGTGCTGGTAATTTTGAATCAAGTTCAAAGAATCTTGAATTTGAAGTTTTAGATACTGAAAATAATCTTGTTGGTACCTATAAAGCTACGATAAACGCGACAAATTTAGGTGCTCAACCAACAGGAGATTCTGGTGTTAATATTGCTGATGCCCAGTGCCCATCTGGCACTTTTGGTGACTGCCAAATAAGTAAGTTTTTTGATAAAGTTCAATTCAGAGTCAGAAGACAGCGTCAAGCAAGTGTAACAATAGATAAAGATTCAAATAATATTTATACTGTTAATATTCCAGTACCAAGAGACCCTTTTAAATTTTATAGAGGTAATAGAGTTAAAGGTTTTAGAACCACTGATGGCTCTAATGGTGACGGAAATACGAGTGATTTTGGTGATGTTATATCAGCTTCTGTTTTTAGAGCTGGACCTCCTAATACAGGCAATACGGATCATGGCAGAATTACTTATGATCCAAATAATAACCAATTAGAGATTGGTTTTGCTACTAGTCCAATTTCTTTGTTTAATTTTGGTGATAATGGTCGTTTTGGTATTGGGGTAGATAATCCTAAGGGTTTTTTAAATATTGCTCCTGGTAACGCTACTACTCCTTCTTTAGTTTTGGAGCCAGGTTCACTTAGTACTCCACCAGTGAATGGAGCTATTGAATTTGATGGTAATAACCTATACCTGACTAAAAATAATACGCGTACTGTGATTGGTCAAGCTGGTGCGCAAGGTCTTACTGGTCCACAAGGTCCTGCTGGTCCACAAGGTCCTGCTGGTCCACTTGGTCCTGTGCCTGGTTTAGATAATGGTAATCAAAAATTAAATCTTGCAGGAGCTAGTGGGACTGCAGTTTTAAATCTACCAAGTGGTGGTTCAAATCTGACTCTTCCTTCAAGCGGTTTGCTTGTTACCCAAACAAGTACGACGCCTTTTGCTAGTGCTGTAAATGCTTTTGATATTAACTCAACTGAAAATATTAATGTATCAGGATTAAATTTTATTAAAATTTCAGACTCTGATCCTAATACTCCAAATTTATTAAAAACAATGTCTGGAGGAGTCGAAGGTCAAAAACTTACAATGTTAATTATGTCTAATATCAGAATTGATATTATTATTAATAATCAAGTTCCTTACGATAACGGTTTTTATTGGGGTTTAAACATGTCGCAAGATCCAAAACAAGTTAATCCTACAGAATTGTTTGAATTTATTTTTGTAAACAAAAACTGGTATTTGATGTCAAGATATACACTATAAAGTGCTTAGAAAATTTGATTTAATTGTAGTTGGTGGTGGGCACGCTGGTGTTGAAGCCGCACATAGTTCTGCTCGCATGGGAGTGAATACTCTTTTGCTCACTAACTCTATTGATGGTATTGCTACCATGCCCTGTAATCCAGCTATTGGTGGTCCTGCTAAATCTCAGCTGGTAAAAGAAATAGACGCTCTTGGTGGTTTAATGGGTTTGGCGGCTGATGCGACCTTTATCCAGATGAAAACCCTTAATAGTTCAAAAGGTCCTGCTGTGAGAGCTCTTAGGGCTCAGTCCGATAAGCATGCTTATAGTGCTTGGGTCAGGCAATACTTAGAAACCATTCCTAATCTCACTATTTATCAATCATCAGCTAAAGCACTTATGTTTGATAAACCAAGCACTAGTGCTTATCAAGCGCGGGTTACTGGTGTGCTTACTCAACTCGATGAAGAAATTCAGGCAAATGCAGTCGTGCTTACCGCGGGTACTTTTTTGGAAGCGCGAATTTTTAGCGGTGATAAATTTGATTCAGCAGGACGCGCTGGTGAAAAGCCTTCATTAGGCTTATCTCCAAAACTAAGAGACCTCGGTCTCAAAACTGGTCGCCTAAAAACTGGCACTCCGCCTAGGATTGATAAACGCTCTATTGATTTTTCGGTTTTAGAAATTGCGCCTGGTGATGATAAATTATCCTGGTTTTCTTTTTTGCCTAACCGCCCCGTTAGGACTCAATATCCTTGTTATATAACCCGCACCAACGCTGCCACCCATCAACTAATCTTAGATAACCTCCATAAATCTCCGATGTATTCGGGTCTTGTTGAGGCAAGTGGTCCGCGTTATTGTCCTTCTATTGAAGATAAAGTAGTAAGATTCGAGCACAATCCTAGCCATCATTTCTTCCTTGAGCCTGAGGGGCTTTCAAGTAATGAGTTTTATTTACAAGGTTGTAGCACTAGCTTACCTATTGATGTTCAGTGGCTAATGGTCAGAACTTTACCAGGGCTCAGTGAGGCTGTTATCACAAGACCAGCTTACGCAGTTGAGTATGATTATTTTCCAGGGATACAATTTAATCATAATCTTGAGTCTAAATTTATTGAGTCCTTATTTGTCGCTGGTCAAGTACTAGGCACAAGTGGCTATGAAGAAGCGGCGGCGCAGGGAATAATGGCTGGTATTAATTCAGCTCTCAAACTGAAAAATCAATCAGCTCTAGTGCTTGATAGGTCATCAAGTTATATCGGCACGCTTGTAGATGATCTAGTCACAAAAGAAATTACTGATCCTTATCGTATGCTTACTTCTCGCTCTGAGTATCGTTTACTTTTAAGGCAGGATAACGCCGATCAAAGACTCACTCCGATTGGCAGGGAGATAGGTCTTGTTGATGATTATCGCTGGAGAGCGTTTGAACACAGGCAAGCTCGAATCAAAAAAGAAATCAACTTCGCTAAACAAGTCCAGATCGACATAAAAAAAGCAAATGTCGAAAATAAAGCTGGTGATAAATTAATGCTAGCAGAGCTAATCAAGCGCCCCTCCACTAATACAGAGACTCTTGATTTACCTGAAATCATCTCTATTAGTGATAAAGAGAAGTTACAACTTATTGAAAAAAATATTTATATAGAAAATTTTGAATATCCTTTTGAGGTAGATACAGAAATAAAATATGAAGGATATATTCTAAGACAAATGGAACAAATCCAATCTCTGGAAAAATTAGAAAAGATGAAAGTGCCTCAGGGATTTGATTTTAGAAACTGCGATTATATTAGTCTTGAGGCGCGTGATAAATTAGCTAAGGTTTCTCCACAGACTCTTGGGCAAGCTAGTCGTGTGGGCGGTGTTACCCCTAATGACATAAGTGTACTTTCTATGTTGTTTACCAAATCTAAAACTAAGCAAGAGTTACAAGAAGTTTAGTATGAAAAAAAAAATACTTGCATTAATATTTTTTTTGTTAATCGGCTTAGTTACTAGTGCGCAAATGCCTTCAGAGGATATTTATGATTCTCAAATCACTAATGAAAAATATAAAATCCAATTAGATAATGAAATTAGTTTTATTTACCGTTTTACTGATGGCACCAAAGCTGAATATCTAAAAATCCCGATGTTCCCTAACGGCATGATTATAGTACCTCGAGTCGGAGAACTTAATGTCGTTGATAAAACAGTTACAGAGCTCATTAGTATTATAAAACTCAATCTGCCAGCAGGTTGTGAGGTGGAAGTTTTTGTTTATCGTGTCCCTAATAATGTCTCGGTTCTAGGTGAAGTCAAAAACCCAGGTAGCTACGGTGTTAGAGATATAAAAACTGTATATGATGCTATTGCGAAGGCTGGTGGCTTCAATAAAGTTGCTAAGCGTACTCACGTAACATTAATTCGTCAGCGTAGAGATGGTTCTAGATCCTCTTATGAGATAAATTTTCCGAAGCATGTTTTTAAAGCTTATCAACCTGGTACTGGAGTTGGTGAAGATAAATATTTGATTAGAGAAGGTGATATGGTTTTTGTTCCGCCTAGTCCTATGAAAAAATCTATTGAATTTCTTAAAGACGCTACTAGGTTTGCTTTGTTTGGGGTGGTTACGGGGCTTATTAGCGCGGCTCTTAATTAAACCTTTTAGTCTTGGCTTCAAATCGCCCATAGCGGCGTTTCACTCATCCCTCGTCATCCTCATTTACGTCTAGTAAACTCCGGTGACTCGGGATTCGCGGGCCTTGCTCTGGACGATTTTAAGCCAAGACTTGTCTTTTGTTTTGAATACTATGCTTTTATGAAAAAATGCCTATCTCTGCAATTAAAAAATTGATATTAATTTGCAAATTTTAAAAGCAGTCAAAAATTGCAACAAGCTCTAAAACCCCGCTCCGCGCGCGGCTTTGCTAGCCCTAAACCAGCTTATGCTTAAATCTAAAAATTCCCGCCGGTCTAATATTTGCCTCAATTAATACAAGCTCTTGATTATCTTTTTCAAAAAAATCTAATGAAAATACTTTTGGCATGATGATTTTATTACTAAGAGCAAAATCATTTAAGATATCTATAATCTCGACTATATATTTTTTTAGATGTGGATTAGAGAGTTTTTCGATGGTATAAAAATTATTCATAAAGCAAAGCACTTTAAATTCTTTTTTGAATTCAACAAACTCCTGAATTAAGCAATCATCATAGCGAATAATTTTTTTGATTAATTCAATAGCATTTGAAAAATTCTCTTCAATCGGGAAGCTCGAACTGTCAATTTTTTCCGTTCCATGACGGGGTTTGACCATGATTTTATTAAAATTTTTGAATTTTGGGTATTCTTCTTTAAGACAGGTACTTATATCTGATTTTTGCAAAACAGATATTGTTAACGGTTGCTTTATGTCATTAGCTTTCATCAAGACATAGAATAAATATTTATCATCAAAAATTTTTGCTATTTTATTATAAGGATTAATCTGAAAAATGTTTTGCTCAAATGCTGTCTGTGAGATCAAATGATGGGTGTTGATTTCCTCATCTAAGCTAAGATGTAGGCTAAAGATACAAGAACGTGAGGGATCTATAGAGTTTAGTTTTTCTTTTTCGGTTTGATAATTAATAGCTTTTATGTTTTTGAAAATTTTGTAGGATTTAATCTGGTTGATGGTTTGCTTGAGATCCTTTAGTTCTAGATTATATACAAGATAGAGAGTAGTATCTTTTAGTTCAAAAGAAAAATCTCTTTCTCGATCTAGATTAAACTCCTCAATTTTACTAATTACTCTTGTCATTTTAGATATACGCCTTAGGATTAATTTTATTGAAGTGGTGGTTGTTTTCGTAAATCAGTACTCTAACTGATTTATAGCCAATATTCTTTTTGCCTTTTAATTCATATTCATAGATTATTAAACCCTTATCAAAAAAATGACCTTCAATCCGAGGTTGAGTTAGCTGTTGTTTGTAGACTCCTCGCTTGCTAGTGTCGAACATTAAAAGAGCTTTTTCTCTTACTTCATCCCGATTTAGAATCTTTGAAGAACCTTTATTTTGGATAAGATGCTCTGATCGGACCTCATCATCAATAAAAAAAGCTTTTATTTTCCAATCTGGGCTCAAAATGTAAGTAGCAAAACCGCTAAAGCCCTTTTTTGAAGGTATTACTTCGACTTCAATAGGTTCACCATATTGGATCTTATTTTCTTCAAAATTATTATATAGTTTAGCATTTGAACCAAGATGTGTGAAAATACAAAAAAATATGGGTAGAATCAATCTAGGAAGCATATTTATAATTTTATCATCTTACTTGATAAAATTTATAATCAACCTTGAATTAAATGAACGAAACTAAATCAAATACAAATATAAATTGGCTTTGGCTTCGTTCTTTATTAAGAATTGTCGAGGATAACGATAACCTCAAATCTCTAATTGATAAAGTCACTAATTCACTAAAAAATTATCTTGGTTTTGAAGAATGTGAAATTTTTATCGTAGATAACGCTGAGTCTGATAAAAGTTCTATTGATAATCTTGCTTCATCTTCTTTTTTTAGCCGTAATGTTATCCAAGAAATATTTTTATACAAAAGACCTAGTCGCTCCTCTTCATACGAAATAGTTTTTCCTCTTGAAAGCTGTGAGCGTATTTTAGGACTTTTTTATATAAAGAGCCCAAACCCCCTCAATGATTCTGATCTAGAGCTGTTGTGGTCTTTTTCGGATCACATATCAAGATTGATAGATGATATTCAAATACCTGATAAAGTAAATGCTAACGCCAAAATAAAAGAGATTAGTAATTCTATTTTTAATAACCTTAAAAGCTTTCTAGAAGCTTCTTTGGAGCGCTTAAAAGTCCTTGAGGAGCAAAACTTACAATTAGTCGAGCTCAATAAAACACGTACAGAGTTGATTAACAATGTATCTCATGAGCTAAGAACCCCATTGGTAAGTATTATGGGCTTTAGCAATATTCTTCAAAGGCACGAAATCAAACCAGAGCTAATTAGAGAAGCGAGCGAACAGATACTCTCTGCTGGAAGCCGCTTATCTAGGATGATTGACGATCTTATTCAACTTAACCGAGCCAGCAATAAAGGATGGGATCTCCATGTAGAGCGGCTTGATATCGGTGAAATTGCTCGTTATGTAGTAGATAGCTTAGCTCCACTTAACAAAAATCATAATTTCGTTTTTTATTTTCCGGATGACTATTCTCTTATAAATGGTGATCGAAGGCTTATACGTCAAGTAATTGAAAATTTACTTATAAATGCAATTAAATACTCTCCCGATGGAGGTGAAATCAAGTTAGCAATTGAGCTTGATCCAGATAGAAATATCCTTAGATTTAAAATTATTGATAATGGTATTGGCATGACTAAAGAAGAGCACGCAAGAGCTTTTGATAGATTTTATCGTGCCAAAAATTCTAAGACTGAAAATATCGCTGGTCTTGGTCTTGGCTTATCTATCTGTAAGGATGTTGTGGAAGCTATGCACGGTACAATTAGTTCTTATAGTGAGTTTGGTCAAGGATCGACATTTATGATAAGTTTTAATTATTAATATGGAAATAAAAGAAATAGATGTTTTAGAACTCAGAAAGCTTATGCAAGAAAATAAAGTTTTTACTCTTGTGGATGTGCGTAACCCTGATGAATATAAGTATTGTAATCTTGGCGGAGCACTTATACCCATGTCTGAAATTCTAGAAAGGCATTCCGAAATCCCAAAACAAGGAACTGTAATAATTTATTGCCATCATGGATCTAGAAGCAGGAAGGTGATTGATTGGTTGCAAGCTAATTTAGGCTATGAAAATCTTTATAACCTTAGCGGTGGGATTCACTCTTGGTCTATAAATGTAGATAGTGCTGTGCCGATTTACTAGCTTCTCCAAGGGTTAGTAAATTAAGTTCGTACTTCTATCTCGAAAAATCTGTGATTTTTCTCGAATCTTTTGTGTTCGCTCAAGCTACGCATCGACTCGACCATGCTTAATACTAACCTCTCTAGACATTTAAGGATTCGCTGAAAAACGAAGTTTTGAAGCGGAATCCGCCTAACAAAAATATTAAGGATCCACTCCCTGAGCCAAGATTTTCTCTTGGCTCAGGGTGGAAAAATCGACAAAGTCGCATTTTTCAGTGGATCCTTAAGCGTCAATGCTTGTTGAGCTAATCCTCATCAAAATTACTTCTTGAAATTTTAAGGCTATTGAGTTCTGCGTTATATTCTATAAACGAAATAAATACAGCTAGTACGGGTAGAGCGATAATTATTCCAGCGATACCTCCAAACTGCGCGCCAATTACCATAGCAAAAATTATTGAAAGCGGGTGGTAGCCAAGGTTTGTGCCCATAATTTTGGGGGCTATAAAATTATCTCTGATAATTTGAGTGTAAAACAAGTAAATTCCAAAAGCTATCAGCCCTTTTGAAATGCCGCTAGTAAAGAGAATTATAATTATGCACGGAATAATAGCTGTCCAAGTTCCCACTACCGGAATGATTTCAAGCAGTTGCAATAAGCCCAAAAGCAATCCATAAGGGATATTGAGTGCAAGGTAAGTTACTAACATTACAATGGTTGTGAGGGAGGCAATTTCTACTTGCCCGATCAAAAGCGCAAATAGACAACGATCAACTTTTATTTTTATACACTCAAGGTGGAATTTCATGCGAGCTGGAAAAGACTTAAGAAACAGTTCCCAAGCGCGTTTGCCATCAACAAGTAAATAAAAACTCAGAATAAAAGTAAGTATGAAATATACCGCCGCTGACATTGAGCAAGTGACTATATACGATGCGACATTGCTAATTTTAAGAGTATTCATTTGCGGGATGATTGATGCCAAGTTTTCTGTCATCTCCTCGATGGATTGCGCTTCAGTATTGATGCTTAATTCGATATTGTACTGAGCGAGAGTAGCTTTTAGATCAATCAAAAATAAATTAAAATTCGTAAAAAAGTTAGGAAGCGAGTTTTGGAGCACATATGATTGTTTGGTTAGAGCTGGTATCAGTAATGAGAGTAAAAAGCCAAGCCCAATTAAAAAGCCCATATAAACTATAAATACGGCCATAAAACGAGAGCGAATATATTTTGTAAGCAGATCTATCGGTTTTGTCAAAAAATAATTAAACAAAAGCGCAACAGCAAAAGACAAAAATAACTCTTTTAAGCTAGAAGCTATTCTTAGAAATATGCCCAGTAGTAAAATTAATAATAGGATATAAACGAGCTGTAAAATTCGATTTTTGAGAACTCTGCTGTTAATATCGTCATCAAGCATATACTTATATTAGACCAATTTTTTTCAATTTTTAAACCCTATAGTGCCACTTCACGATTCCGCCCCCAAGCTTCATCTCCGGCAAATTCCATAACATTTATCAACGAATTCTTAAACACACCCCAACAATTATCTTTAAGTATGATAATATAGGCTTATGGGTTTAAATGTTGCTAATACATCAATATTTTCAAAACTAATCAGTCCCATAAAGTCTTTTGTTAGAAAAATAGATAGTTTATTTTTTTCTAATTCAAACCAAATTTCAAATAAAGAGAAACGTGCTTTACATAAACCTAATAATGGCAGTGCTTTTTTTACTCCTACGCCTGTATATCATACTCATGATAAAGATCAATCAGATACAACTAGCTTAAGTTCTAGTTTGCATACTCCTGCCAATATTACGCCCAATACAGATGCAGCTGCAATTGACTTTGGTGCTTTAGCAAGCTTAACTCATCCTGCTACTGATGCTAGCTTCGCTTCGACTGCTGCTAATATTTTTACTCCTGTTGTCCCTGATCTTGGAGTAGCTGCAAGTTCATTATTTTTTATGTGAAGTATTGTTTGCAATTTTCAGACTTTAATTTATAATAAAAATAATAGTTATGCCAATTACTTTAAAACAGAATAAAAAAGGTACGTTTTTAGATTTGTCGGGCGAAGATTTTAGTTCCCAAAATTTATTAAAAGATTTTTCAGTTTTTACTTCTGATGCGTCCAAATTTTTGGCGGGATCTTCAGTGTCTTTAATTGTTCCAGAAAACATTAACGAAACAGAGAATTCTTTTTCCATAATTGATGAGATGAAAAAAGAACTAAACTTAAATAATATCTCGATAAAATCAATTCTTTCAAGCGATGAAACCCCTATCCTGAGAGCTCAGCAAGCACCTCCTGCTCTTCAAGAAGAAATTATTTCTAACAAGCAAGATCAATCTCAAGAAAAAGAAATCATAGACACTAGTTATCTTCCTGAGACTCTTTATATCGAAGCAAATTTACGATCTGGGCAGTTAGTGAGATATCCAGGTAATGTTTTTGTGCTTGGGGATGTTAATCCATCTGCAGAAATAATCGCAAGCGGAGATATTATTATTTGGGGAAGTTTACGAGGTGTGGTTCATGCTGGAGCTAACGGTGATAGAAATTCCAAAATTATTGCCATGGATTTCGCCACAGGTCAGATAAGAATCGCAGATGAGATGCTAAGCTTAGATAAAAATAAATTAAGGGAACTGGCTCGCCCGCAGGCAAAAAGCTTCGCTTTTGGCTTAATAGCAAGTAAAAACAGCTCTGATGATACAGGCTCGACAAAAATCCCTTTAGTTGCAAAAATCAGGAACAATGAGATAATAATCGCAAGGTATTTTTAATATATGGCAAATGGAAAAGTAATAGTAGTCACATCAGGCAAAGGAGGAGTCGGTAAAACTACCACCACTGCTAATATCGGTGCGGCGCTCGCTAATATGGGCAAGACCGTCTGTGTGATGGATATGGATATCGGTCTTAGAAACCTTGATATTTTGATGGGCTTAGAAAATCGTGTGGTTTATAACCTTGTCGATGTTGTAGAGGGCACTTGCAAAATCAAGCAAGCTCTTGTGAAGGATAAAAAACTTCCTAACCTTAATCTTCTTCCTGCCGCTCAAACGCGCGACAAGACTGCTGTTAACGCTGATCAGATCAAAACTCTTGTCGATGAACTAAAAACAATGTTTGATTTCGTTTTAGTGGATTGCCCTGCTGGTATTGAATCTGGCTTCCAAAACAGTATCGCTGGAGCTGACAGAGCTCTTATTGTTGTGACTCCTGAAATGTCCTCAGTGCGCGATGCTGATAGAATCGTCGGTCTGCTTGAAGCGCGACGTGATCAATTCGAGGATATTAAT
>JBEAYS010000153.1:0-3723 GCA_041170505.1 Cyanobacteriota bacterium | reverse complement strand
GATTAAGGATATGGAAGTAGTAATTGATAAGGCATGTGGTTTAGATGTTCACAAGAAGACTGTTGTCGCAACGGTAATGGGTAGTGGTATCGACACAGAAACCAGAACATTTAATACCTTTACTCGTGATTTAGCGAGATTAAAGGAGTGGCTTAAGTCTTTAGGTATAACTCATGTAGCGATGGAAAGCACAGGAGTATTCTGGAAGCCTGTTCATCATATTCTAGAAGATAGTTTTAATTTACTTTTAGTTAATGCTAGGCATATCAAGAATGTCCCCGGACGAAAGACTGATGTTCTAGATAGCGAGTGGATTTGTAAATTACTTAGAGCTGGACTTTTACGAGGAAGCTTCGTGCAACCAAAACCAATCAGAGAGCTGAGAGATCTTGTTCGATATCGCAAAAAACAAATTGAAGTGATCGCATCAGAGAAACAAAGAATCCAAAAGTTTTTAGAAGATGCAAATATCAAATTAGCATCTGTGGTCTCTGATACTTCTGGCGTTACTGCAACTCAAATGATTGATGAATTAATAAAAGGTGATAAATCACCAAAAGAAATTTCTTTATTGGCCAAGGGTAAGCTAAAAAATAAATTAGATGCTTTAGAAATGGCTCTTGAAGGATGCTTCACGGATCATCACAAATTCATGATCCAGACAGCAATTAAGAGGATCGAGAGTACAGCTGAATCCATAGAAGAGCTCGATGTTGAAATTAATAATAGAATTATCATCATTGAAGCTAGTGAGTATGTTGACCTTCTTAAAACTATTCCAGGAGTTGGTAGGAGAACAGCAGAAGTCCTCATTGCTGAAGTTGGTACTAATATGAATCAATTCCCTAATGAAGCACATCTAAGCTCATGGTCTGGTTTAAGTCCTGGTAACAATCAAAGCGGTGGTAAAAAAAAGTCTGCAGAACAACTCACGGAAACCAGATGTTAAGAACTACACTGGTAGAAGCCGCTTGGGCAGTCTCTCGTACAAAAAACACCTACCTGAGATCCAAGTACGACAGGATAGTTCCAAGACGAGGGAAAAAGAAAGCACAAATTGCAGTTGCTCATAAAATTTTGATAGCAGCGTATTATATTTTAAAAAATAAAGAGCCCTACAAAGAGCTTGGCATCGAATTTCTTGCAACAAGAAGTAAAGTATCTAATAAAACAGTAGAGAAATATAAAGCTGAACTAGAAAAGCTTGGATACAAAGTTTTAGAAGGATAGTTATGTAAAAAAAATAGAGGTCGATTTTTTCTGGTAGTTCGACTCCGGATTTGAAACTGACCCCGATTAGTTTTTAAGCACCACGCATTGTTGCCAAGAGCACGCAGAAGAAATTTTTAACCACGCTTACTAATCATTTTTTACAACACTAACAAAGGAGACTTAATTATGTAAGAGTTATTAAATGACATTTTCAAAAGAAAGGGATTGGTAAAATTACGGCAGCAACTTTAATTGCAGATTTTCCTGAACTTGGATATCTTGGAAGAGAAGAAGCCGCTGCTTTATTAGGAGTTGCTCCTTACAATTCAGACAGTGGTCTTAAACAAGGTAAAAGAAGTGTCAAAGGAGGCAGAAAACAGGCTAGAGATGTGTTCTATATGGCAACACTTAGTGCTTGTCAGTGGGATGATCGAATCAAGGAATTTTATCAAAGGCTTGTATCAAAAAATAAACCAAAAAAACTTGCAATAACCGCCTGTATGAGAAAATTTATTGTCATCATCAATGCAAGAGTGAAAGAATTAAGAATTTTTAATCATTTTTTTAATTTTTTGGCTTGCATTTAAACACAGTTGATTCCGCCTCAAAACTTCGTTTTTCAGCGAATCCTTAAATACATAGATTAAAAAATACCAAAATTGGTATAGAAGTGGTGGTCAGAGGCAGAATTGAACTGCCGACACGAGGATTTTCAGTCCTCTGCTCTACCGACTGAGCTATCTGACCAACAAGGTGAAAAATCACCAAAAAAAATATTAGCATAAAAATGAAAAAGTTCTTAGAGCATTATTTTTAAATAATCTATTGGTGATTATTATTTAGATTTTTGAATAATTCGTAGACAATGTCTGCAAATTACCCTATATTAAAGATATGAATTACCTTTGTACCCATAGTTTAAGTTCGATATTAGCAATTTTGGCTCTCGCTGGATTAGTGATTTCACTATTTAACCTTGACGAAGTGAAGGCGCGTTACACGAGCCTAGTGGCTAGCTTACTAGTGCTTGGTATTACTATTAAGCAGTACACATGCTTATTTGATCCAAGTATAAAAGAACTGCAAATGGTGGAGAGCTACAAATGGGTCGGTCCGATTAATTTTTCGCTCGGAGTTGACGGGCTTGCTTATTCAATGGTTTTGCTGATGGCTATCTTGCTTCCTTGCGCTGTGATCGCTTCTAAGCCTATCGCCCAAAAACAAAAACCACGTCTTTATTACTCCCTACTTATGTTTTTGTCGCTCGCTGTGATGGCGGTGTTTATGGCAAAAGATATATTTTTGTTTTTCCTTGCTTGGGAGTTAGAGCTGGTGCCAATGTATCTATTAATAGCTATTTGGGGTAGCAAAAACAGAAACTACGCATCTATGAAATTTATGCTTTATACTTTTGCGGCTGGAATTCTGCTCTTAATCGGTCTGTTTATATTACTTATGAACACCGGGTTTGCGACTTTTGATATGGTAGAACTTGCAAAAGCTAGTATGAATCTTGCTCCTCAGATCCAATCAGTAATTTTTATTTTGGTAGCACTTTGTTTTATCATCAAGCTTCCTTCAGTCCCGCTCCATACCTGGCTTCCAGACGCTCACGTAGAAGCGCCAACTCCTGTTTCGATGTTACTTGCTGGAATCTTACTCAAGATGGGCTGTTATGGTCTGGTTAGATTTGGATTAGGTTTTTTCCCAGCGGTACTCGTTAAGCTCGCTCCAGCGATCGCGATACTAGCCGTCATTAATATTATTTACGGAGCTTACGCGGCACTCGTGCAGACTGACCTAAAAAAAATTGTGGCTTACTCGAGTATTTCACATATGGGTTTTATTCTTCTTGGTCTTGCCGCGCTAAATACAGCTGGCTATAGCGGAGCTGTGTTTCAGATGTTTTCGCATGGTTTGATTTCAGCGGCGTTATTTATGATTGTGGGTATGCTTTATGAGCGCACTCACACTAGAGATATCGGTGAGTATGGTGGTCTTGCTAAGGTCATGCCTCAAACCTTCTTTATTAGCTTGATTGCCGTGATGGCAAATCTTGGCTTACCTGGCTTATCTGGGTTTGTCGGTGAATCACTTGTTTTTTACGGCGCTTTTAGCTCGGTAAATTTATCTGCCAGCCTAGATTATGTCCGCATTTCAGCGGCTGTCGCGACTCTTGGAGTAATTATCACAGCAGGCTATATGCTCTGGATGAACCAAAGAGTTTTTTACGGTGAAACCCCGTCTTCATGGCTAAAACTAAAAGATGCTCGCCGTGATGAGATCTTAGTACTTGCTGTACTAATCGGTCTATCACTGCTTTATGGAGTTTACCCTAAACTAATCAGCGAAATTTTTGAGCCTCAGTTAGTAGCGTCAGCTCAATCAATAGCTTCGCTTTTTATTACTAAATAATGATTTCTAACCCTATCAAAATCGCTCACAGTCCTGATTCTGATGATGCTTTTATGTTTTATGCACTCAAGCATAAAAAAATTGACACTAAAGGTT
>JBEAYS010000152.1:0-9005 GCA_041170505.1 Cyanobacteriota bacterium | reverse complement strand
TTGTAGTTTTTTTGAATTTTCTTAGCAATAAAAATCAATCTTTTTTCAAAATCAGGCATAAATCTTTCATCATCTGATAATTTTTTATTTTGTTTTATAGCGTCTGAAACCCAATTTTCATCATAGATATATGCAAAATCAGGAAGAAGATTTAGTGATTTTAATTTTAAAGCTAATTCTTTTTGTATCTGTTCATTATTTTTAATTTGGCTTTGTAGCCTCTCTGGATCTAAATTTTCAATATGCAAACTAGGTTCTAATCTTTGCCAAAAAGATTTTGAAAATAGTAAATTTGTAATTTCTTTGGTTACTATCATAATTAATTAATACCCAAACTCTACAAAAATATAACTCCTAGACTTTGTGATTCAAACATTTTGCCTAGATAAAAGAATCCACTAAAAAATCCATCTTCGACATTTATTCAACTCTGAGCAAGGATACTTTACTCATGTAATTTTCTTGGGTTTTGCTCTGCTTAGCTTTTATAATCAATTATTTTGTAGATATTTTGCTAAGTTGTTTGGTCTAGTTTAAGAAGCCTAAACACCTCGACTAGACTTATCTAAAATGTTAGAATTTTACTCATGGAAAATACTTTAATTTCTAGTTCTAAAAATATAGTAAACTTGGAAATTTTCAAAACTGATTCGCGTGTGAAGCTTCCTGTTTATGCCTCTTCTGGCTCAGCTGGTTTTGATTTGAGAGCTTTTTTGCCTAATCAAGGAAGAATCACAATCCTTGCTAATGGAGGACGAGCGATGATTCCAACAGGTTTAAAATTTTTAATTCCAAATGGATTTGAAATTCAATTAAGACCCAGATCTGGTTTGGCTTTTAAAAATGGAATTTCTTTAACAAACACTCCTGGTACTATTGATAGCGATTATCGTGGCGAGATTCAAGTATTAATGATTAATCATGGGAGTGAGGATTTTATTGTTAATCACGATGATCGTATCGCACAGGCGATAATTGCTCCAGTGTGGCAAGCTAGATTTTTAGAGATATCTCAAATGCCCGAAGAACAAAACAATCAGCGTCAGAGTGGAGGTTTTGGTTCTACAGGGGTTACTTAAATTTGTATTTGATTTTAGCTTTCATTTTCGACAATAAGTTCAATCAGGATGCCGTTTGGTAAATGTACAATTCCCAAACCCTGAGAGCTAATCTCCAAGCCAAATTGGCTGGGGTTTTGCATAATTGTTTTGTAGTCTTGGGGGTCGATCAATGTACTAATTAGCTCTGAGCTTATAATTAGATTAGAACCCTTGTAAAAATTATTGAGGGTATTTAAATCAACAAATCTTTCGATTTGTTTTTTGGTAATTAAAGTTGAAATATAACTTGGAGTGGTCTCAGAGAGCTTGGCTGGCAAGAAGGAGGAATTGAGCAGTTGAGCTGTATAGCTAATGTCTTTAGCTTGTGTGTCTTGATTGATGACAAATTTTATAGTCTCACTTAGTTGGTTTGTTTCGCTGGGATTAATTTTTTTGAGGTAGTTATTAAAAATTTCTCTAAGTTTTTCTTGGTTGGTTGTTTGACCTTGAGACTTTGCTTTTATGGAGTTATTAAGGTAAGTTTGTAAATCAAGAAGAAATTGATTAGATTCTTTGCTGACGCGCGAAGAAGCGGCTAGGCTCATAGTATCAAAATTAGATAAACTTTGGCTTTTACTGTGAAAATTTTGGGAGCTTTGGTAGGATTGACCTAAAAAAACTGAAAAACTTGTAGCTAGAGAAATCAGCAATAAATTAAGAAACATATTTTTTAAACCTAGCTACAATAATAACCAGAAGTGGATTTCGCTAGTATTAATCTAGTTTAATCTAAAGTGCAAAATTGAAAAATGCTAATAAATAAGCCCTTAATTAAACTTGGTCAAATTAATTTTATCAATTGTCTGCCAGTGAATTTACCCTTAGCAATTTATAGAAAGGAATCTTTTCAAGAGTTTGAGCTTAGCGTCATTGAGGGAGTTCCCTCAGCTTTAAATAAAGCTTTAAGAACTAATGAAATAGATATTGCACCAATTTCAAGTTACGAATTTCTATGTAATAAAAATTTATATGAAATTATTCCAGACCTTTCTATAAGTAGTTTTAGACAAGCTGATAGTGTAAATTTATTTTTAAAAAAAAATCTTCAGATCAATGAAATTCAAGAAATATTTTTGACTAATAAAAGTGCTAGTTCAGTGAATCTACTAAAAATTTTATTAAAAGATTTTTGGGGCTTAAATCTTGAGACAATTAAATTTAGATTCTTTGATCAGGACCCTAGTGATTGCGTGGCTAAATTATTAATCGGTGACGAGGCCCTAAAACAAAAAACATCTAATTTGGATTTTGTGGCTATAGATCTAGGAACCGCTTGGTATGAATATTCTGGCTTACCTATGGTGTTTGGTTTGTGGACTTTCAATGTTAATTCAGCATGTTTTTCTGATTTGAAGACAAAAGAAGCTCTAATAAAATTACTCAATTCAAGTCGTGATAAGGGTTTAGATCTGTATTTGCCAAACATTATTGTAGAAGCCTATCGCATTACTGGAATTCCAAAAAAAATTTTAGCTGACTATTTTAAAAATTTAAATTATCAATTTAATGCCGCTCACCAAGCTGGTCTAGCTCTTTATGAAACCAAACTTAGAGAATTCAATCTAATAAAAGATTTATCATGCAAATAAATTTTGGCAAGCTTTTTATAGTCGGATTTGAAGGTTTTGAATTAGATCTACATACGAGCATCAAGTTAAAAGAAATAAATCCAGCTGGAGTAATTTTTTATGATTGTAATATCAAGCAAAAAGATCAAGTAATCAAACTCATAAAAGACCTAAAAGCTTTACTGGGAGCTGATTTAATAATTAGTGTTGATCAAGAAGGCGGTAAGGTAGAAAGATTGCGTAAGGTATCGACTTCTCTGCCGAGTATGCAGGCATTAGGAAGAGCAAGTGTGTTATCCGATAAAAATGATTTTGATCCTAAGTTGTTTATTGATTACAGTATTGCTTTAGCAAGCTCACTTCATGAACTAGGCTTTAATATGGTTTTTGCTCCTTGCGTTGATTTGGCTACAAATCCTACTAATCCTATTATTGGAACAAGAAGTCTAGGATGTAATGAAGATATGGTTTCTAACCAAGCAAAAATTATTATTAAAACATTGCAAGAAGCTAATATTAATGCTTGTGCTAAACATTTTCCGGGTCACGGAGACACCAGTAAAGATTCTCATTTGGAATTACCAGCTATAGATTTTATTCCAGAGCAGTATTTTAGGCATCTAAAACCTTTTAAATCAGCTATTTTGGCAGGCGTTAAGACTATTATGGTCGCTCATTTACTCATAAAAAATAACTCCTCCGATCAGAGTTATAAGTTCGATGATGTACCTGCAAGTCTTTCAGGACGACTGATTCAACAGCATCTGCGGGGTGAGTTAGGGTTTATGGGAGCTGTGGTTAGTGATGAAATTACGATGAAGGCTTTGAGCTCATTTGGGGATTACTCTGAGATTGCTTATAAGATGATACAGGCGGGCAATAATCTTATAGTTTGGAATTCTAATCTTGATGATGCTCTGAAATCCGCTCGCTATCTCAATACTAACTCTAATAATGATTTGATCAAAAATTATAATGAAAGTCTAAGCCATATCAAAAATTTAAAAATTAGTAATAATTTTCAAGTTCCATTTTCAAAGAATATGGATCAAGCAATGGTAGATATTTGTCGGCGTGCTCTTCACAACCCACTCAATATCAAGATTACAGCAGAATCTGATATTTATATTTTTAATCATCCTAAGCTTGAAATAGGAGTTTTTAAAGAGATATTCACTAAGTCTTCTAATATTGTTCAATATTCAAGTGCTCTAGATTTGAAGTCTCTGCAAACTAATCCTAATCCAGTTTTGCTTTTTAGTTTTCAACTAGCCAATTATCCAGAAATTATAACTATACTTAAAACATTGAAAAGTACCAAAAAAAATCTAATAATTATTTCTGTAGATCAAGAGGATTCTCTTGCTGATATACACCTATATGGAGCTAATAGAGCACATTTGATGGCTTTACAAAGTATATCTAAATAAAAATATCAATGAAAAGGACCTAGATGTTGCCATCTTTCTGAAGTATCATAGTAGTCTTGTAAGGCCCGATTATAATTTAGTTGAGAAGGATCAAATCTAGCAGAGACCTCTTGAGTAGTATCTTCTTTCATGTGGTTGATTTCCTTCATTCCAGAATATAAAGTCCATAAGCCTGCGGCTGGAAAAACCAACTTATTTACCCCTCCCAAGTATGGCAAAACGCTTAAGGGTCCACCAATACTCATTTGCTGAGAAATCTGCGCGGCAGTTAATCCTCCAAAAGTCTGTACTCCAAGTCTTTGAGCTTGTGCCGATTGAACATTGTATTGCGGACCATTGAAAAATGGTGTGATTCCTTGTTGAGCACTATTATTTATGTTATTTGTCATCGAATTCATGACGTCACCGAATCGTTGTCCTAGAATGCCTCCTGTTTGGTTACCGTAGCCCCCCATCGAAGAGTTCATGCTATCTTCAAGAAGTGATGTTGCTGGATTGGAGCCGTATGCGTATGATGAACCTGTTGCGTCAAACATTTAAATTCCCTTTTATAAATTTCTTGTGATTGTTGATGTCAAATTTTCCTGCATTTGATCTAAAACTTTTATGATTTTCATTTCTGCTTTTATGGCTGTATTGAGTTGTACTATATCAGCCATGTTTTTTATGATAGAAACATTAGAGCTCTCTAAATGTCCCTGTCTAACTTTTGTTTCACCTGTCATATTACCAGGATCTACCTCGTTGATATCTCCTGCAGATTCAGTGGCAAGATATATATTTTCTCCAATATTTTTTAAACCATCTACATTTGCAAAAGTAACAATATTTAACTTACCGATAATTTGTCCTTCTTCGGTTCTTAAAGTACCATCATCATCCATTTTTACAGTAGCACCTATTGGAATGAATGTAGCAGATGAATGAACACCAACATCAAACCCTGATTGGGATTCGCCATTTAAATAATTATCATATCTTTCAGACACAAATTCAGCATTAGGATTACTCGTTACTACTTGGTAGCCTTGTGAAGACAATAATTCTCCATTAGGACCAAGTGTAAAAGAACCATCTCGAGTATAAGCATTAGTTCCATCAGGCAATTGGATTTCAAAAAATCCTTTGCCTTCAATTGCAAAATCTAGTTCTCTACTGGTCAGCTTGCTTTGTCCACTTGTATGAAGTCTTCTTTGGTAAGTTTGAACACCATTCAAAGTATCATGAAAACTAGTATCTTTCTTCTTGTAACCAGTCGTAAAAACATTATTTAAATCTATTACTTTGTCTCCCAAAATATGCATGTGCCTATTAACAGTCCCCATGCTTCTATAAGTGTATTGGTTATACATTAAACGTTCCTTCCATAAGTTTCTATCAAAGCTTTATCAATACCTAGTTCCATAGAAAGCATTCCCTGAACGGTGTCTATGTGTCTTTTGACTTGCATGATTTTTACAATATTTTCTTGTAAATCAACATTTGAAGTTTCTAGTTTGCCTTGTAAAACAAAGGCTCTCTCTCCAGGCATACGCTTATTAGAGTAGTCAATTGCTATACGGCCATAAAACTCACCATTAATTCTAATGTGACCATCTTTATCAATTTCACAATCATCCCTTCTAATTAATGCTTTTCCAAGTGATTTTTCGGGATCTTGATCCAAAATTACCAATTCACGATTTTGAGAATCTACAATTTTGCCTTCTTGATCAAGGTGAAATTGGCCATCTCTAGATCTTTCTGGTCCATCAGGACCTTCAACTAAAAAAAATGCTGTTTCAGTGGTTAAAGCCAAATCCAATTTGTGCTCTGTAGGTAAATAAGCTCCTTGACTTTCGTCTCTAAATACATCTTTGAGTGTATCTGAAAATAATACCGAGTCGGGATGTATTGACTTAAAGCCAACAGTATGAATATTTTCTAGATTTGTCTGAATAATACCTATTCTTCGAACACTACTATTCATAGCGTCATACAGATTGTTGATATTTTTGCTTTGAAACATATCCATGCTGGGTATAAAGTACTAGATAGAAGTTAATGAATGGTTAAAAAAACGACGAATATTTCAAAATTGAGCAAGTTTCTTACTAATTCTTTACTGAGTCAAGAAAATCCTGATTTGGCCTTGAATCTAAATGAGTTTTTGGATCATTTAGTGGAGGACGAGTTATGTAGCGAAGCTATAATTTTCAGTTCCAATCAGAATAAGCAATTTTTTAGTAATACGACTAAATTAAACGCCCTCAATTTAAGTGATTTTGAATCATTCAAAATAGATGAATGGGGGTTTTTATATTTAAAAGATAAACAAATTTCTCAAACTGATTTTTGGGAGAACCTTGTTTCACAGCTTACGCTATTTATAAACTGTGTAGAGCAAAAGCTTGAAAGTAGTTTGATTTCTAATGCTACTTCAGAAATTCGAAAAACTTTAAAACCAGAAATTGCTCTTGAAAAAATTTATTCTAGCTTTAGAGATTTTGCTCAGATAGAGGATTTTTTGTTTTTTAAGAAAATAATTAATCTGGATGATGATTTAGAAGAGGAGTTTTTTAAGGGATATCAACTTTTCTATTCTGATCAATCCAAGTCTATAAGAAGTTTACAGCAGATTATTCAGTTTGATGAATTAATTCAATTTAAATATATTGATTCAAATTTATTTCCAGAAATTTTCATATCAAAAGTTCGTGGACGTGAGTGGGGAGCATTAGTAATTAGCCGAAAAACCCCTTGGACAAATCACCTGAAAAAGATATTTGATTTATTTGCAGAGCAAATGGCGACTGTCTTTAACCAACATGAGCTTCATTCAGAAAGCTTAAATATGGCTCAAAAAGAATTTTTGTTAAATCAAATTACTACGAAAATAAGAGAATCACTTTCAGTTGATAAAATCATAGATACAGCGGTTCAAGAGGTTGCTCAAGTTATGGGAGCTGAATCATGTGCAGTAGTAATTTTAAACAAAAAGATTAGGGGTAAGCTTGGACATCGAGTATGGTCGGTGAATTCAAGTCTAGATGCTAAAATGATTGAATCACTTTATTCATGTTTGGAAACGGAAATGGAACCAAATTGGTTAGAGCCATCAATCGCAGTCTTCGACACATTTCAGAAAGATGAGCCAGAACTAATTAAGTTGCAAAATTGTGGTATAAAATCATATTTAAGCTCTGGTATGTTTCGTGATACTAACAAGGAATTAGTTGGAGTAATTGCAGTTGGTTTTTTTAATCAAGTTCGTCATTGGTCTCATGACGAACAGCAATTATTAGAAGGGGTCGCAAAGCAACTAGAAATTGCTCTGACTCAAGCTGCTATTTATCAAGAAGCTCAACAAACTAGACGACAAATGGCTCTTCTGCACCGTTTGAGTAGTGATATTAGAGATAGTTTGGATGTCTCAAAAGTGCTTGGTCAAATTGCAAAAGGAATTGGTGAAGTTCTTGGACTTAATAGATGTTTTGTACGAAGATTTTCTGATGAACAAAAGATTTTAAAAACAGAAGAAGAATTTTGTTCAAAGGGTTATCAAGCTACAGCAGATCTGATCTTTAATTTTGAAAAAGAGTGGATTACTAATCTCGCTGAAAGCAAGGAATATAATAAATCTCTTGAAATTTTGAATATTCCTTCAATCGAAGAAAAATTAAAATCTGAAAGTTCTTATGTGCTAAGAATCGCACAGGCGATATCTCTCAAAAGTTATCTCTCTATTCCTTTAGTAGCCCGAGGTAAAGTTTTGGGTACAATAACTGTTCATCAATGCGATAGAGAGAGGAATTTTCTACCTGAGGAGATTGAATTTATTTTAAGAGTAGGTTCTGAAGCGGCGATTGCACTAGAGCACGCCGCTTTGTTTGATACCATCAATAAATTCAACAAAATTGATCCTGATACTGGCTTGTATAATAAAAAATATTTTAGAGAAATTGCCGAAAAAGAAATTAAAAGATGCAAGCAAGAAAATAAGGGTATCTCATATATGCTTATAGATGTTGATAATCTAAAAACTATTAATGATGATACTCAAAATGGAGGTCATTTAGCTGGTGATGAGGCTATCCAAATCCTTTCAACAGTGCTTGCTAATACTGTTAGACAAACTCCAATTGATGATTTAAATCATAGAGTTGCGGATATCGTTGGCAGATTTGGAGGTGATGAATTTATGGTACTGCTTCCAAATACCAATATTAATCATGCTTTAAAAGTTGCTGAGCGTATTGCCCAAAATTTAGCAAAAGCTCGTCACTCAACATGGACTAAGCCTCTGACTTGTAGCATCGGAGTCGCTGGAACTCCTCACGATCCTTATGATTACGAAAAATTAAAAACTCGCGCGGATCTTGCGCTATATTTATCCAAGGGTAAGGGTAGAAATGCAATTAGTTCGACTTTGGAAATTTAAGATATGGTAATTGCATCCATTGTTACAGCTCAAGGATCAGCGGCAGTATCTATCATTAAAATTAGTGGTGATGGTAGCTGGTCTATAGCTGAAAAATTAACGGGTAAAAGATTTGTGCATCGCTTAGTCGAGCTTGCTTGGATTACCCATGATAATAAAAAAATTGATCAAGCAATAATACTTCCTTTTAAAGCCCCTAATAGTTATACTGGCGAGGATCTCGTAGAGATCCAATTACACGGGGGACAATGGATTACTGAATATCTCCTAGAGCTCATTCTTGCTCAGGGAGCTCGTTTGGCGCGTCCGGGAGAGTTTACACAGCAAGCAGTTCTTAATCATAAAATCGATTTAAGTCAAGCAGAAGCGATTCTTGATCTTATACACGCTAACACTTCAATCTCTGCTCAAAACGCAATTAAGATCTATCAAGGCGAGCTTGGTAATTCTATAAAATTATTGCGCTTAAAATTATTAAATATACTCG
>JBEAYS010000151.1:0-5216 GCA_041170505.1 Cyanobacteriota bacterium | reverse complement strand
ATCATTTTCAGAGAAGTCTATATTTTCTAGCACACAAATATTAGGCTGAACAGGCTTAGAGAAGAATCTTTTGTACTTAGCTCTTGCTTTCATGGTGAGCGCAAAAGCGGCTAGTTCACCTGCTCTCTCGTCGATTTCGATTCCATATAAATTATTCTGAAGGATTTTAGTAGGTATTTCACTAGCTTCGTATCCTTCTTCTTCGTAGATGGCATAAAGTAGATCAAAAGCATAAACCAGCATATGCCCTGAGCCGCAGGCTGGGTCGCAGATCTTTATCTCCTCTGGGGAGCTGATCTTCAGGTAGTCCTCTTCTTGAGTGCTTGCGATGTAATAAGGCATTTGCTCTTTTAATTTAGAGTTAGGTTTATTTAGCATCCATAATCTACCTAGCGAGTTTTCTACTAAATACCTTACTATCCAGTTTGGAGTGAAGAGTTGAGTTGCTGCTGGTATATCTGCCGATTCTATTTTTTTGTTTTTCTTTAAAGCAGCAAATACTTCATCCTTACGCTCTGAGATGTAGTACTGGTAAAGCCAGCCTATAACTTCTACTATCGGCTCTTCGTTAAGATCTTTACAAGTATCAGTAGCAAGAGCTTCTCTTGTGTTCGCAAGTATAGAATTGCCAGATAGTAGATCATCAGGCATCAATAGCTCAGTATAGTCATCTATACGCTCAAATAAATAAGGCATAGTACTGTGATAGTAATTACAGACTGAGACAAGAAGCAATGAGTAAGCTTCAGACTGTGCGTCATTACTGGTAATAGATCCATTAAGTAAGCCGGTGATCTTTTCTCGTATTTCTTTCTTGGTTACTAATTCTTCATCTATAAATCCACCCTTGGCTTCTGCTAATATCTCTGGCTGTACTTGCCCTTCGAGTGGAGAGACTACTAGTATCTTGGTATAACCGTTTAGATCCATAAACCTGAGTGCAGAGAAACGATTAAACCAGGTATAAGCTACTCTCTCGATGACTTCTTTCTTAGGTTCTTTTTTGAGGGCTTCTTTAAGATCAGATAAAGCTTTAGGATTGTTTCTACTTGCTAGGCTTCCTTCTGCTAACACTTGTTCAAGCTTAGTTGTTACTTGCTCTTTTAACAGTCTTCTTGCAGATTGTGCGAATTTTTTTAATCTAGCGGTGTCTAGTTTGTGTTGTTTCTTTTCATCTAGTGTAGTAGCTGTCATAACTGTATTCTATTTCCTTGTTTGATTTCTTTGAGCATGGATTCCTTGACTGCTTCTGTATAGCTTTCTACATCTTCAGCTGAACTAAGAAGTGGTTTCTTGAAGTCCACTTTTAGATTACGATTCATTATCACCTTACTGGTTGCTTGAGCTTCTGACTTGGTTGCAAGAGCTGTATTTGAAGAGCTTTGTTCAGTTGAGTTTGAACCCGTCTTATTAGATCTCTCTGAAGAAGTCAGTTCTGTGAGTAGATACCTATACTGATTCTCTTCAAAAGTTCTCATCATGCCATGTAAGACATCAAAGAGCTTTTGAGCTTCTATATCTTCTATGAAATTATTGAAAACAGACTTGAATTCTTTTACTTTAATTGCTGGAAGTGAATTAAACTCCTCTAAATTTTCTAAGGCTTCTTTTTTAGTTTGGAGCTGAGATATTAACTTCGCTCTTTCTTCTGATAATCTTGTGTTAAGCTCCTCTTCTAATCTCTCAATTAAAACTTTAAGCTCTTGGATTTTGTTACTTTTGTAACAAGTTAGGTCTTCAAGAATGTTTTTTGCATTAGTTAAAGTCTCTCTATCTAAAATAGAAAAATTAGCTTCGTTTGCTTTGATAAAGTCACGAGCATTTTCATAAATGTCCTTCTGAGGACCATTCATAAACTTATCTATTGGGTCTATGACTGATTCTTTACTATCTAGTAGTTCATCGATCTTGCTTAAAAAATCCTCTAAGTACCAGGTGTAAGGCTTACCTAAGCATGTTTCTATTAAATCTAATGGCTGTTTTAATGAAGCAACACAAGGTATATGATTTATTTCAGCGAGGTAAGCCTTGAGAGATGTTTTTAGATCTTTAAGTTTAATTTCAATATCTCTTGCTAATAACTTTGGCTCTGTTGCCTCAAGAGGCTCATCAAAGAAATCTTTATGAAAGTCTTTGAGTTGACGTATTTTGGCTTGAGAAAATTCTTGCTGAGGCTTGATTATAAGCTGAGATTGGAATTGAGCATTAGTAAGTTTCTTAGCCAAATCTTCTGCTTCTAATATATTGCTATCTTGGGATATTTCTACTTTTGAGCTAGCAAATAATTTGGCAAGGCTACAAAGAATGGCACTAGGATACCAGCCATAAGGCTTGATTTGGAACCTATCTAATAAGTCCTTAACACTAACACGTATGCCTTTACTCTGCTGCGCTTTAATATGATTAAATAGTTCTTGCTCTGATTCTTGGAGAGAGCCGTTTAAGGTAGATTGTGAGTTACTTAGATAGTGAACAATATCCTGCTCTTTATAAGCCTCGCCATAAATCATGCCTAGATTGGTATAAGTCGCTTCGATCAGGTTCACAAAGGCTTTTTCAATGCGGTTTTGAGGATCTTCTCCACCTATGTCTTGCAAGTTACCATTGATAAACAGTTTAGCTTCTGACAAGAGTTCTTTTACTCTAATCTCGATATTATTATGCCTAGTTCTATTCTGATGAGCTTTATCACTCAGAATTCTTTTAATGGAGTCTTGCTGAGTAGATGAGCCGTTTTGACTAATATATTTATCAGTTCTTTTGTAAGTCAAAAGATCATCTACTAATCTTTTATCAGCAGCCATAACAATTAGAAGCTCGTTTTTACCCATGTTGTGAGCTTTAAGAACTGTTTCATTGTCAATATTCTCATTAAAAGGAGAAGCGATATTTATTGATAACTCATAGTCCCTGCCATAAAGCTTGTCGTCAAGCTTAGTTGCAAAGCTATAATCATGAACATTAGAATATCTGATCTTTTTGTTTTTTATTATTCGATAGATAATGCTTTGTAATTCTTCTTGAATTGAAGAGTTTTCAACTTCTGTCTTCTTTATTTCTTCTTCTACGTCTTTTTCTTCATCAGTTAAATACTCGTATTCGTCGCCGTTTCTTTGTATATATGTTTGTTGCTCTAGCCTACTTAGGGCTTCTTCTACTTTCTTTTTAAGCTTGGTTACATCTTCATCAAAATTACTCTGCATGAGAATACAAATATTACGAATAGTTGCTTTGAATTCTTTTATATACTTTACTAGACAAAGAGCTTTAAGGACTTTGATAGCAAATGGGTTATCAAGCTCAGCTTCGGCGCGGTTTATTGCTCTTGTGAGATTTGTTTTAAGGGCTCTTTTGATACCATCGTACATTAGATCAAAAGTAGCTATATCGCCAAGCTCCTGGTCTTTGAGATTTTTTGCGACCTCTTGGAATACCGTTATAAGAGATCTTTCGCCCACTGAGCGGTGCTTACCATCAAAGGCATTATGATCAGAGAGATTCTGGATGGAGGTTTGAAATAGTCTAAATTGATAAGGAACGAATGGGTAACAAAAACTAAAATGCTCGAAGTCTTGGTAGTTACGATACTCCGCTGAGTTATCACTAAAATCAAAAAGGGTTTTGAAATTGTTTATATGCTTATCATAAATTTCTTGGAGTTTAGGTAGTACCTCGGGTTTTTTAGCTAGAAGCCTCTTCTGAACTACTTCTGCGACATCAGAGCTAGTAAGTCTTAGGGGGATTGAAAACCTAGCTTGAATTTTAGAGAAGTCATTACTTTGGTTTTTATCCATTTCACCAACCACTGTATTCATGTCTTCTTGAGCCGTTACTATAATCCAAGCTCTACCCTTGGTCTTAGTAATGAGACTCTCTGCAACTGTTTGCAAATTGGTCATAAGCTTAACGTTATCTGCAATATACTGTCCAACTTCATCAACAAAGAAGTTTAGTCTAAAGCCTTTTTCTTGCTTATCAATATAGTGATTTACATGCTCTGCAAAATCTTCAATAGACAAAGAGTAATCGTCCCTATACTTATCTAAAATATTGCTTTCTTTTCTGCTTGTAACAGTATTATATGCTAGGTCTATCTCTGTTGCTAGGCGCTTAGTTCTAGATCTTCCCCATTCATCCCATGAATTACCAGCTGTTTTTTCAAACTCTGATTTGAATTGAGTTAATAGACCTTCTTCATCTAGATCTCTTTCAAACTGAGCAATATATCCTTGTTTACCATAGTAACCACAAGCTTCATCAAATACTTTTACAAATACAGCAAGCAGGGCGTCTACTTCTTTTTTGTTTATGATGTCAGATTTTTGGTCAATATTAAAAAGTATGCTCTGGGAAGGAATCTTGCAAGCTTTTTCTAGATCAGCTACAAGCACAATGTCTTCATCACATTTTGCTTTAAATATTCCTAAAAGGTCTTTTCCGTCTAATTCCTTATGACCAAGTACTGTTGCGAGCATTTTAAGTAAGTGAGACTTACCAGAACCAAAAAGACCAGAGATCCAGACTCCGTTAGAGACTTTTGAATTATTGTAAGCATGTAAAAATAAATCTAAGTGTTTCTTTAATTCCTTGGTTAAAACATACTCCTCAACTTCGAGAGCTACACTCGAAGCATCGTCAGCTTTGATCACTCCATCAATAGGGCGGTCAATGTTTTTTGCAAATATTTCTTGTAATTTCATCTCTATCTTTTCCCTTAAACCTCATATTCATCAATATTGAAAGCTCGATAATATTTATCGTCTTCTAATCTACTAAATAGTTTTAATGTGGCTCCCTTATCTAAGCTATGCTGATATTCACCAGGGAAAAATATAACAGTGGGTTTATGCTTCGCCACTACTTGTAAGTTATTGAGGATACTGTGGGATCTAATATAAGGAAAAACTTCACCAATTCCTGTTAAGAAAACTAAATCGTGGTCTTTGCTTTTTATGATCTTGGCTATTTCTGGAGTAAGTACCTTTTCTACATCTAAAATACCTTGTAACTCCTCTCTTAGCTCTTGCTTAGTCATGCTAGGCTCTTTTTCGATATACCAGTCCCAATCTCCATTATCTTTGAGGGTTTTTACTACTAAATCGTATAAGTTAATTTCAAGTACTGTTATACCTTGTTGATCTAACTTTTTTTTGAGTGAATCTTTATCTTCTTCAGTTATTACTGATTGTTTAGGGTCATAGGCATAAATATAAAAA
>JBEAYS010000150.1:0-3370 GCA_041170505.1 Cyanobacteriota bacterium | reverse complement strand
GAGCTAGCTCTTATGAATCTGCGGTACTTGGCAATTTAGCGGCGAGCATCGCCGTTAAAAAATACGGAACAGCGACAGTTTCTGATACAGAATTAATAGAGCTTATTGATAGAATTTAGTTTTTATGAAAAAATTTCTTTTTTTGTTTATTATAAGTTTTTTAATAGAATCTAGTGCCCAAGCTGGTTTAGACGGAGTAATAAATACCAAAAACTTCAAAAAAGAATATGGTGTAAACTACACCACGGTGAAGAATACACCAATAGCAAAAACCTCAAAAATTTCGAGTAAACTTCAAGCAAAACCTAGTTCTCTTCTAAATGTTTTTGTGATTTCTAATGTGAATTTATTCGTTCCGCCCTCAGCTAAGAACCCTCCTAATCCTACTCTGAGCGAATCAAGTATCGAGAACAATCCTTATCCTGATCTCAATCACAATTTAAGCTTCACTGAATTTACCCAAAAACTTCTAAAGCGCACTTATATATCTGCTCCCAATAAAACTTCTTCAGCTCTTTACTATGATAGTGAAACCCTTTTAAATAAAGCGCTTCAAGAAATTATTTTTTCACTCCGCACTAAAGCTGTTGATATGGTCGTTTTCGGGGGCAATCAAGTCTATAGCAATGATTTTACTCGTTACTTCAAGGAGATGGCTTACGCTCTAGATTCGTATAAAATACCTAATTACCAAGTGCTTGGCACTAATGATTTACGCGGTCCTGAAATAACAGAAAAACTGATCAAGGACAAGTATTATATGCTCAAAACTCGGATGGTGAATTTTCTTATTCTTGATAATGCTAGCCAAGAAGTAATCCCTGAGCGGATCCCAGAAGAAGCTAATGACCAGACCATTTGGCTTGCTGGCATGCTAAAAAAACTAAACGATAATCAAGAAGAGCTTGTCATCATTCTCCATAACCCACTTACAGCAAGTGATATTAACTTCATAAATCAATACACTAAGCTAAATCTAAAATTAGTAATAAACTCTTCTAAGCCAGAGTTTAAAAAATCATACGAAACTCGGCTCATTTCAAACCCACTCATCGTCAACGCTCCAAGCGTTATTAGCTATCCTTGCTCTTACCTAAACATCCAAAAAGACTCCCAAGGCGAGTTTGATGTTAAGCCCATCATGATAGATCTGCCGCAGATGCAAAACTTAGCTAAGTCACGAATTGGAGCTAAGATTTAGTGAGTAAATTTAAGCAGGAATTCCAGCCAAAACCTCACTAGAAAAGCGATTTATGAGTGCTTGGATAGCATCTCTTGTGATTATCGAATCAGATATGGTGAATTTCGGTCCGCAAGAAAGCCTCCTTACTGGACCTGATGAAGAATGAAGGTTAAGAATTAGGATTTTAGGACCTTGATGCTCAGTACGGTTGATTAAAGATTTTAAAGCATGAAAAAATTGATAATAATCATTGAGCTTATCGACATCAAGATTCAGCTCGATAGTGCCAAGAGCATCAAGATCTTCAATGGACTCGACCATAATACTAGAATCTCCCTCTAACCTTTTTGATAAAGTACCTTTTATAAGCACACGTTTGCCTTTAAGGATGAGATGTTCATAATCATTAAGTTGGCGACTAAACAAAACACCTTCGATTCTAGATTCCATATCTTCAAGATTTAGGATACAAATAGATTTTTTTGCCTTAGTTAGTTTTTTTACGAAGTCTGTAATCAAGACAGCGACTGAGACTTTTGCTCCGTCAGGTTTATCTTCTAGGGATTTAATATCCTGGCAAGAGACAGTCTTCAAGATAGTTTGAATACCTTGCATAGGATGATTGTTTACATAGAGACCTAAAAGCTCGTATTCCATGGCTTGTAATTCTCGCTCTGGATACTCGTCTTCCGCGAAATTGTTGTATATCGGACTTGCCAACGAGACTTCAGACTCAGCAAGCGTGAACAAACTAAACTGTCCATTTGCTTTTTGTTCTGAGAATCTTTTGGCAGAGCCCGTAAATGACTCTAAATTTTCTATCATGGCTTTTCGCCCAGCACCCATACCATCAAATGCACCGCATTTAATAAGAGATTCAAGAGTTTTTTTGTTAACAATTTTATGATCTACTCGAGAACAAAAATCCCAAAAATCCTTAAAAGCCCCTCCAGTATTGCGTTCTTGAATAATAGCTTGGCTTGGAGTGTCGCCGACGCCTTTTATTGCTTTTAGCCCAAAAAATATTTTGCCGTCTTTAGTACTAAAATCCTGCTCTGAAAGGTTTATATTAGGCGGCGTTACTTTTATTGCCAATCTAGTAGCTTCGATAATATAGGTCTTGATGCGGTCTGTATCACCATTAGCAGACATAAATAGTGAAGTTAAATATTCTACCGGGTAATGTGTTTTTAGATAGGCAGTTTGGTAAGTAACAAAACCATAAGCAGTCGAGTGAGATTTATTAAAACAATACTCAGCAAAAGCCAGCATCTGCTCAAAAAGTTTCTCTGAGAGCTCTTTAGAGATAGCTTGAGGGTGGGGATTATTAGTACAGCCTTCAATAAATTTATCCTTGTAAGGTAATAAAACTTCAGGCTTTTTCTTACCCATGGCACGGCGCAATAAATCCGCTTCTCCCAGAGTAAATCCTGCCAGCACTTGAGTGATTTGCATGATCTGCTCTTGATAGACAATAGTTCCGTAAGTATTTTTTAGGATAGTCTCAAGCAAAGGATGATCATAGCTAATAGGTTTTTTACCTGATTTACGAGCAATAAAATCATCTATCATGCCCGTATCAAGCGGACCTGGGCGATATAGCGCAATTAAAGCTGATATATCCTCAAGTGATCTTGGCGCGAGGTCTCTAGCGATCTGCCTCATTCCTGAAGATGTCTCTAACTGGAATATACCAGAAAGATTTCCCGAACAAATCGTATCAAAGGTAGCAGGATCCTCTAAACTAATCTCATCGATATTTATTTTTTCTTTTCCAAGCCCAGAGTTTAAAGAGATAATATCGATGGCATTTTTGATCATGGTCAAGTTACGCAAGCCCAAAAAGTCCATCTTCAAAAGACCCATACTGGCGCACTCTTCCATCGCAAACTGAGTAATAATGGCTCCGTCATTGCTTTTGGAGATAGGGATAATCTGGTCAATCGCCTGATCAGAGATAATTACACCAGCCGCGTGCACCCCAAAAGTCTTATTGATACCTTCGTTGCGCACCGCAAGATCAATCACCTCGCGGGCTTCAGGATCGCCCTTATATTTTTTTGAAAATTCATCATGATTTTCTATCATCCAATCGATAGAGCGAGGCTTACCGCGAACGACTGGAATTAATTTTGCAAGATCTTCAGCTTTTGCATAAGGATATTCAAGCACACGAGCCATATCCTT
>JBEAYS010000149.1:0-8479 GCA_041170505.1 Cyanobacteriota bacterium | reverse complement strand
GAATTTATTGATAGTATTAAACAAATGCTAATAAATCAAAGATCTCTGGGCCTTTTAGAGTCCACAATCCTGCTTACCGAAAAGGGCGTATTACATATTGATCTTGTGGGAAATAGTTATTTAACTGTTCTAGCTGGGCATAATATATCTGTAGATGTAGCTCAGTTAACTCAAGTTATTGAAGATATAAAACAAAGAATCTAGTGATGCTTGAACATTCAGAGCGACTTATTAAAGTTAGTAATCTAAGCAAGAGTTTTACTGTCTCAAAGAATATTTTCGGACAAGCCACCAAAAAACTACGGGCTGTTTCTGGAATAAATCTAGATATTCTAGCTGGGGAGTTGTTGTGCGTGGTGGGCGAATCGGGATGCGGTAAATCCACACTCGCGCGTTTAATTATAAACTTGATAAAACCAGATTCAGGCTCAGTAGAGTTTATGGGTAAAAATATTTTTTCTCTTAGTGCAAAAGAGCTAATTCAAGCCCGTCAAAATATGCAAATGGTCTTCCAGAATCCATTTAGCAGTCTTGATCCAAGATATAAAATTTTTGATACTATCGCTGAGCCTCTAAAAATCCATCGCAAGAATCTTTCTAAATCCGAAATCCAAAAAAAAGTATTTGAACTATTAAAAGAAGTTGAGCTTGATGAGAGCATCGCAGATAAATACCCGCATCAATGTTCTGGCGGCCAGAACCAAAGAGTCAGCATAGCTCGCGCTCTTACTCTTGACCCACAATTTATCATCGCAGACGAGGCTGTCAGTGCGCTTGACGTATCAATCCAGTATAAAATTTTAGAACTTTTCAAGCGTATCCAAAAAGAAAAAAATATTAGCTTCCTTTTTATTGCTCACAATCTAGGCGTTGTAAAACAAATCGCCGATCGTGTGGCTGTTATGTATTTAGGAGAAATTGTCGAACTGGGAACCACCAATGAAATTTTTTCAAATCCATTACATCCCTACACAAAAGCTCTAATTTCATCAGCACCTATACCTGATCCTCACAAACGAAATCGAGAGAAGATATTTTTGCAAGGCGAACTTCCAAAACCAACTGAAATACCAAAAGGATGCGCTTTTCATAGCAGGTGCCCTATTGCCCAAGAGAGATGCTCACTATCTAGCCCCACTCTAGATCCCAAATCTAGTGATCATTTCGCTAGCTGTTTTTTTGTATGAATCTAAATACCGAAAGTCCCAACTCTAACTCTAGTAATCTCACTGCGTTGAGCTCAATTGAGTTCGTTAATTTATTTATTCAAGAAGATAAAGCTGTTTGGTTAGCTCTAGAGCAGGCTCAAACACAGATAGCGAGAGTAATTGATAAAATCACCGAACAATTCAACAAATATGATTTTTTAGCGAGCTTCAACCCTAAAAATCCTGAACTATATTACGGACCTAGAATTTTTTACGTCGGAGCTGGAACCAGTGGGAGATTAGGAGTGCTTGACGCTGTTGAATGCCTTCCAACTTTTTCGATTCATCCAGATATGATTCAAGGTATTATCGCTGGCGGTGAAACAGCGATGTTTAGAGCAATTGAAGGAGCTGAAGACAACGAACAAGAGGGCTTCGATACGATACAATCCAAAATCACAAATCAAGATATAGTTATAGGAATTTCAGCAAGTGGCTCAGCACCTTATGTTATAGGCGCTCTAAAAGCCGCTAGGGAAAAAGGCTCTATCACTATATCAATCGCAAATAACCCATCGGCTAAAATATTTACTCTTACTGATGAAAAAATTTTGCTGGATACTGGCTCGGAAATTGTAAGTGGAAGCACTCGTCTAAAAGCTGGAACTTCTCAAAAAATCTGCTTGAACATTATTAGTACTGGTCTGATGGTCAAGCTTGGTAAAACCTATAATAATTTAATGGTAGATCTGCAAGCCACAAATGCTAAGCTGGTTGCCCGGGCCAAAAATCTTACTCAATTAATTACCCAAGCTAGCGACAATGAAGTTAGTGAAGCGCTAATAAGTTCTAATTACCGTGTGAAGCATGCTGTTTTAAAAATTCTTAAAAATTTAAATTTTGAAGAGGCTGATTTGGCTTTAAAACGCCACAAAGGCTTCCTGGCAAGCTGTATTAACGAATAATCGCGACTTGTGAAGTTCCTGTTACAATTAACATTGATGGGAAGCCAAAAAGAAATAAGAGTAAGAATTAGTTCGACTAAAAAAACCATGAAGATTACTTCAGCAATGAAGCTTGTGGCGGCGGCTAAAGTCAATAAAATGCAAAAAATCCTTATGGCTACAAGACCTTACTCCCAGAAACTAGCTGATCTTTTTACGAATTTGGTTAGCTCCTTGGAACCAACTGCTCTAGAATCCAATTCCCTACTAAAATCTAAGCCCGAATCTGAAGTTAAAAATGTTCTTTTAATTGTAGTTAGCTCTGATAGAGGTCTTTGTGGTGGTTATAACGCAAACATCATTAAAGCCACTAATAAAAGAATTAAAGAACTAAAAGCTGAATCTAAAGAACTAAGCTTGATTACTATTGGGAGAAAAGCTAAATCGAATTTCAATAAATCAATTTACAAATCTGATAATATAAAAATTCTGGAGTCTTTTGTAAATCTAAGCTCTATCCCTTCAAGCCTAGAAGCTGACTTGATTTCAAATAAAGCTATAAATTTATTTTTGGAAGGCACTGTTGATAGAATCGAGATCATAACCACTAAATTTATAAATCTAGTAAGTAATGAAATTCTTGTTAACCAGTTTTTGCCTATCGATAGTAAAAATTTATCATCTGCTCAAACTAACTCAGGCACAGAAGTTTTACTGGAGCCAGATTCTGAGACCCTGATTAACACTCTTGCTCCGATGTATACCGAAAACAGAGTTTACCAAGCCCTTCTGGAAGCTGTTACAAGTGAATTAGCCGCTAGAATGACAGCAATGAGCAACGCCACTAATAACGCTAAAGAAGTTATACACCAGCAAGTTCTTGCCTACAATAAAGCAAGGCAAGCAAGCATCACCCAAGAAATTTCAGAGATCGTCGGCGGCGCAGCGGCATTGGGTTAGACTTAATGAATATCATATTTAGCGACAAAACCAAAAAACCAAAATCAGAGAATCTTCCGGCTAACCCCGAGATGCTCAAGCTCATAGAAGCTAAAAGACTTGGCAAGGCTCACCTAAATAGCGAAATAATATGGTTAGTTAATAATCTTGATTCTATTCCTGACTACCAGCTATCAGCTTGGTTAATGGCAGTTTGCTTAAACGGTCTTACTGACAGCGAAACGGTAGAACTCTCTCGGGCTATGGCTTATAGCGGGCATGTGCTCACGCTAAAAAGACACTTACCAGAATATGATCCTAATAACCCAAATGCTAGCCCTGTCTCCAACAGAGGTTTTGTAGATAAGCATAGTACTGGTGGTGTCGGAGATAAAGTTACTCTAATCTTAACACCCGTCTTGGCGGCTTTGGGATTCAAGGTGTCTAAATTCTCTGGCAGATCTCTTGGGCATACCGGTGGCACCATAGATAAATTAGAATCTATCCCTGGCTTTAAAACTGATATTGGCATGAAAAAATTCGAAAAACAAATCGAAGAGATAGGAATTGCCTTGGGCGCTCAGAGCGCGGAGTTCGCGCCAGCAGATAAACGTCTTTATTCACTAAGAGATCTATCTGGAACGGTAGAATCCATACCACTTATCGCATCAAGTATTATGTCCAAAAAAATCGCTGGCGGAGCTGATATTATTCTGCTTGACGTAAAAGTAGGATCTGGAGCCTTTATGAAAGATCTTCGCTACGCAAAGCACCTTGCTAAGCTCATGGTCAAGATTGGAGAGAATCTAAATCTAAAAACAAGAGCTGTCATTAGTAATATGGATCAGCCTCTAGGGCACGCTGTCGGCAATAGCCTCGAGGTAATTGAAGCGATAGAAATTCTTGAAGGTAAAATCCGCAATGATCTTTGTGATCTAGTCATAGAGCTAGCTAGCACAATAGCAAATAGCATTGAGATTGAAGATGCGATTCGCTCTGGAAAAGCCCTTGCAAAATTCACCGAATGGATAGAAGCTCAAGGCGGAAATCTTGATAAACTAAGAGACGCTAACAAACCCGAACATATTATCGAATGCCGTTCTGAAGGAGACTTGTGGATTAAAAACATCGACGCTCTAACAGTTGGCAAGGCTGTCCATGAGCTTGGTTATAAACCTAAAAGCGATGGAACTTATAAAGTCGACAACACAGCAGGTGCATGGCTCAAAGCCAGAGTAGGAGACCAAGTTAAGCCCGGTGATTTGCTTTTTACAGTCCAAGGTCATCAGCTAGAATCAGTGGAACTCGCCAAAGAAAGAATTTTTTCTGCTTATAGCTTTAGTGAAGCTAAATGCAAAAAACCAAAACTTATTTTCAAAAAGATTTAAGGATCCACTGAAAAATGCTTCTTCGACGATTTTCCAATCTTGATCCAAGATTCATTCTTGGCTCAGGGGGTGGATCCTTATACGCCTCTATGAGCAGTTCCGCTCAACCCCAACAAAAGATATTAAAAAGAGAATACATCTTTTAAGGGCGGAATATTCATAATAAGCCCAAGACTACTAATCATTACAATTATTATGATTAGCAATTCTTTATTTGAGAAAATTATTTGTTTAAAAGAGCTGTAATTCCAGGATTTGTTGAATAAGGTCAAAGCGAGGTTCCCAACTAGTAATCCAATAAAAGAATAAAATCTTATTTGATTTTCTGAAAAATGATTATTAAGTAAATAAAAGTAAATCGCTAAAGCAAAGCTCAAAACAATAAGTCCTTGAATCAAGCTCTTGAAAAGCTTTTGAGGGTTTAGTATGGATTCTGAGATTTTTTTAGGAGGGCGTTTCATTATGTCTTTTACTTCTGGCTCAGCTTCAAAAATAATAGAGCAAGTCGGATCAATTATAAGCTCCAAGAAAGCCACATGAACCGGGAAAAACAACACAGGCAAACCGCTGAAAATAACTGGGATAAGAGTCAGTCCCGCTATGGGAATATGGATGGCTATTATATATGAAATAGCTTTACTAAGATTATCGAAGACTCGACGACCGAGTTTTATGGCTTGCACTATAGAACTAAAATTATCGTCTAATAAAATTATGTCTGCTGATTGACGAGCTACTTCTGTGCCTTTTTTGCCCATAGCGATACCGACATCACTGGCTTTTAGTGCAGGCGCGTCATTGACTCCATCACCGGTCATTGCAATAACTTCTCGGTGTGCCTGTAGAGCTTTTATGATTCTTAGTTTTTGTTCTGGTATTACTCTAGAAAAAATCCCAATATCAAGAATCCTTTTTTCTAGCTCAGAGTCGCTCATAGACTCCAGTTCAGGACCTGTTATGTAATTTTTTGAGTTTTTGAGATTGAGTTTTTCACCTATTTTTTGGGCTGTTACATGATAATCTCCTGTCATCATGATCACTTTAATACCAGCGCTGTAACACTCTTCTATGGCTAGATCTGTGCCCTCCCGTAGAGTATCAGCAAAACCCAAAAGCCCGCAAAAACTAAATTCTATTTCTTCTTGATTCTCTGGCAAAGAAGTTAGTGCTTTAGTTGATTTGGCTAGTCCCAAGACCCTGAGACCGTTTGAGGCCATTTGGCTGAGAGCTTGGTGTACATCACGGTCATCTTTGGAAATCTTACAAAGCTCAAAAATCGCTTCTGGAGAGCCTTTGGTGAACACGAAAAATTCTACTATTTCATCAGGTTTATCCCAAGCTCGAGACATTGCAAAAAGATCTTTTCTTAAAGGATATTCTTTTATAGCTTTCCAGCCTTTGCACTCTTGAGAAAAATTAATAGTCGGATTTAATTCAAGGGCTCTAATTGCTTGTTCAATAGGATCATAGCTATCCTCTTTACTAGCAAGTAAAGCCGCTTGGCAAGTGGGTATAAGCTCTAATGGGATATTTGCCGGGTCGACAGGAAACAAAACTCCGTTAAGGTAGATTTCTTGAAGAGTGATTTTGTTTTCAGTGAGAGTGCCAGTTTTATCAGTACAAAGAACCGAAATCGAGCCAAGAGTCTCAATAGCTGAGAGCTTTTTAGTAAGTACATTTACTTTTGAGATGCGCCAAGCACCTAATGCCATAAATATAGTAAGCACTGCAGGGATTTCTTCCGGTATCATGGCAATTGCAAAAGTTATTGCCGTCAAAACCCCTTCTATGAGCTGATTTCGGTAATACCAAAAAATAAAAACCACTAACGCAAATAAAAAACTATCGATGATAAGCATTCTATGTACTAGTCTGGAAATCTCTTGCCTAAACGGAGAGCTGATTTTACTTATGTTTTCAAGGCTAGTGCCAATTATCCCTAGCTTAGTCAGGGAGCCAGTTTGGGATATTTTGCAATAAGCTTTGCCCTGGGTCACAAAAGTACCTGCGTAAATATAATCACCATCAAATTTATTTATAGGTGTAGATTCTCCAGTAAGAAGTGACTCCTCGACCATGAGGTTCTGAGATTCTAGAATCTCAGCGTCAGCGGAAATTTTTTCTCCTTCTTCAACGAGGATTAGATCATCAGGCACAAGAAACTTACTATCTATCAAGAGCTCTTGCCCGTCTCTAAATACTCGAGTTTTGGGGTTTGCTAGATTTTTTAGAGCTTCAAGTGTTTTTTCGGTTTTCCAGCTTTGGAAAATTGTTATTCCAATAATAAATAAAACAAAAATCGAAAGTATAAGAGCTTCAGAGATATCTCCCAAAAACAGATAAATCACACAGCATGATACCAAGAGCAAGAACATCGGTTCTTTGATAATTTCAAAAATTAAATTTAAAAAACTGAGCTTACGAGCTGTTGCAAGCTCGTTTAAACCAAACTTTTCTAATTGAATTTTGGCTGAAGATTGACTTAGACCTTGGTATATCTCAGTAAGCAATGATATTAAAAATATCACATTTTCAAATATCGTATTACCTAATGACACAAAGAAAAAAAATGTTAAGATTTTTGTATTATGACTAAACAAATAAAATCTAGAGACGACATTGTAAAACTTTGTAATGCTAATGATGTTAAATTTATTCGCTTGCAGTTCTGTGATATTCACGGTCTTGTAAAAAATATGTCCGTTCCTATTGGACAGCTAGAAAAAGCTCTCGAGAACAAAGTGATGCTGGATGGCTCATCAATACGAGGTTTTAGAACTATTGAGACTTCTGATATGTACTTCCACCCGGATATTTCTACATTTAGAGTTCTACCTTGGAGACCGCGTGATGGAGCTGTCGCTAGAATTATTTGTGATATCTATAACCCTGATGGCACGCCTTTTGAGGGTTGCCCGCGTAATAACCTAAAAAGAGTTCTTGCAAAAGCAGAAGCTATGGGTTACCGCATGAATGTCGGTCCTGAGTGTGAATTCTTCTTGTTTGATACTGACGATGAGGGTTTCCCTACTACTAAGCTGGTGGATAATGGTGGATACTACGACGTAGAGCCCACTGATCTAGGATCTGATGTTAGAAGATCAGTAATTATGACCCTGGAAGAACTTGGGTTTGATGTAGAAGCCTCTCACCATGAGGTCGCTCCGTCTCAGCACGAAATCGATTTTAAGTATGCTAATGCTCTTGAAACAGCCGATAATGTGATTACCTTTAAGTGGGCAACAAAAATGGTGGCTCATGATTACGGTCTTTATGCGACTTTCCTGCCTAAGCCTTTGTTTGGGGTCAATGGTAGTGGCATGCATTGTAATATGTCATTGAGTGATCTTCAGGGCAATAATCTTTTTTATGATCCAAGTAAGCCAGATGGTTTATCGGATCTTATGAAGCATTACATCGCAGGTTTGCTCAAGCACGTAAAAGAATTCACTGCTGTTACTAATCCACTTGTCAATAGCTATAAGCGTTTAGTTCCTGGCTATGAAGCTCCTGTTTATATTGCTTGGTCTAAGATGAATAGAAGTGCTTTGATTAGAATCCCGGCTACAAGAGGTGCTGGTACTCGAGTGGAGCTAAGATGTCCAGATCCTAGTTCAAATCCGTATTTGGCTTTTGCTGCGATGCTTGAAGCGGGCTTAGATGGTATAAAAAATCAATTACAGCCACCAGCTGAAGTAAATGAAAATATTTATCATCTTGAAATGCACACCATGGAAGAAAGAGATATTCATGCTCTGCCGGGTGATTTGGATGAAGCTCTTAAGCATATGGAAGAATCGTCTTTAGTGCGTGAAGCGCTCGGTGAGCACATTTACAAGCACTATATCGAAACAAAATACAAAGAGTATCAAGCTTATAGAGCGCATGTCTCTCAATGGGAAATAGACCATTATTTACATGCTTTCTAAGCCTTGTAGGCTAATAGCTTTTATGAGTTTTGTGGTTTCTCTTTTTGAGTTTAACCCGTCATAAACGCTTTTGGATATTTTATATTTCTTGAAATTTTTTAGGTGCTCAGGCAAATTTGCTCTTAGGAAAT
>JBEAYS010000148.1:0-13938 GCA_041170505.1 Cyanobacteriota bacterium | reverse complement strand
ATATAAGAGCGAATTGAAACTACCAAAAAATTACTAATAAGCTTGGTCGTAGTTTTGTTAAGCGGATTCCGCCTCAAAACTTCGTTTTTCAGCGAATCCTTAAGGATCCACTGAAAAATGCGACTTCGTCGATTTTCCAACCCTGAGCCAAGATTTTCTCTTGGCTCAGGGAGTGGATCCTTAATATTTTTGTTAAGCGGATTCCGCCTCAAAACTTCGTTTTTCAGCGAATCCTTAAGATAAATATCAAAAATATTTAGCTCAATGCTAAAATCAGAGCATGAACGTTATAGTATTTGCTCTACAAATCATAAGTGGACTTTTGACAATATTTTTTGTGCTTCTAAAAGAACCAAAATCTGAAGGGTTGGGAGCTATAGGTTCTTCTGCTCACTCATTTAAGGGTGTTCGCACATCAGCAGATGAGAAGCTCGATAATATGACCTGGATTTTTGCTGGTACTTTTATTCTTTGCTCAGCTTTACTTGGCTTAAAGCTTATTTAGTAGCGGCCCTCAAATCTCAATAGCCGACATTATAGTAGTAGAACCAGTCACTATAAGCCAGTCCTGAGTAGCCTTGATTCTTAAAGCCTGATCTACTGCTTGTTTGGGGTTTTCTATAATAAGGGTCTGAATTTTAGGATAATTTTTGCAAGTAAAATCATATAGCAATCTAGCAGAGGTTTTGCGGGGATTTTCTGGCTCACAAAAATACACTAGCACGGAGCTTAGGTCTAAACCACTAAATAAATTATCTAAGCAAGCTTGGTAATCTTTATCCAGCATGCCTATGACAAAGATTTTCTTGGATTCAACAGGTAAGTTTTTTTGGATATAAAGATTTAGATTCGTCATCGATGCTTGGTTATGAGCGATATCTCGAAGGATCTTCCGCTGAAAATCGCTCTGCAAGCGGGCTTGATACCGCGCTGGAAATTCTTGCAGGATTTTTTTCTTCACATTTTCGGATACTCTTATATTATTAATGCTTTGAAAAATTTCCAAAGCAAGCAAGAAGTTCACTCCGTGAAGCGCATTGGGATTAGAATCTAGCGCATGGATATCACTGCCATTAAAATGAGGCACGCCAGTTTTTATGATACCTTCTTTGTTTTTTTTGATCTCATCAAGAGTCTCACCCAAAAACTCCATGTGATCAAAGCTAATATTAGTGATGGCTGTTGCTAAAGTTGTTGCTGGGCTAGTAGTATTTGTCGCATCCCAAATACCACCCATGCCCACCTCTAAAATAGCGATATCCACTTGCTCTTGCCTAAAATACTCAAAAGCAAACAATGTCTCTTGCTCAAATGGAGTCAAATTTTTGCAAACTGAATCCGCGCCAATAAAACGTTTCCAATTGCAATCAAAATCTCCCTGAGAAATATCATGACCATCTATTGAAAACCGCTCGCAGATTGAGATTAAGTGTGGACTAATATATTTGGCGATTTTTAATTCAGGATAGAGATTAAGATATATAAGCTCCAAAAAACTACAAACCGAACCCTTACCATTCGTGCCAGCCACCACAATACTTTTAAAAGCATTTTGGGGATTGGCCCTTAGAGCAAGGGCGTTTTTTATATTTTGCAAACTCGGATTAATTATGGAATGTGACATATTCTCGAACTAATCTTATTGTCTAAGGCTAAAACTCAAAAAGCTTTGATACTTGTTAGCAAATCACTTAGATTTCTGAGTTTGAAACAGCTCTGTCTCCCTCGCTACCAGATTGAAAATTGGAATCATTAGCATCAAATGTTTCGTAGGTCTCATTGGTTGTGACTTTGGTTTCGGTAAAACCAGCAGGGTTCATCTCTGTTAGAACTTCAAAATTTTCATTTGAAGATTCTTCATGTCCTGTATCAGAAGGTGCTACAGATGAGGTCTCTTGATTATTGTTATTAAACCGAGGATTAAATCCTTGCGGTCTTCTATCACGATTAAATCTAGGATTGCGATCACGGTTTTGATTATTTCTGCGATCACGGTTTTGGTTATTACGCTGTTGATGACCACGATCCTGACGATCTTGTCTATCAGGACGATCTTGACGTTCAGGACGCTCCTGTCTATCAGGGCGCTCTTGACGATCTTGACGGTCTTGGCGATGTTCTCTCATCTCACCGCGATCTCTAGATTGAAGATTTTGTCTTCTATCACGATCATGACGATCATGACGTTCAAATCTATCAGAGCGTTCTTGACGGTGCGAGTGCCTGTGCGACTCTTCTCCGCCACGCAAATTAAATATCAAACCCGTTCCACTACAGTGATGGCAAGTATTACCAAAAACCTCAGCCAGAGACTGTCCTGAACGTTTACGTGTAATTTCAACCAAACACAAATCTGATAATTGCCCAATTTGTGGTTTGGCTTTATCTGGTCTCATTGCCGCTTCTAGCGTCTCCATTACGGTAATACGATCACTGCGATCAGCCATATCAATAAAATCGATAATTATCATTCCACCGATATTACGCAAACGCATTTGGCGAGCGATTTCCACTGCCGCTTCCATATTTGTACGTCTAACTGTTTCTCTGAGCGATGAACTACTGGTAAATTTACCAGAGTTAATATCAATGGCAGTCAGCGCTTCCATCCCTTGAATAATAATATATCCGCCACTTGGTAGATTCACGCGATTAGACAAACAGCTTCTTAGCTCTTTTATCACATCAGTTTTTACCAAAAGCTCATTGTTTTCGTAATAAGCGACATTGACTTCTCTACCTGTCCAACCTTGCAAATGCTCTTGGCATTTGTATTTGGCTTGCATATTACCAACAACGATCTCATCGATAGTGTTATTAAAACAATCTCTTAAAATTGTGTAAATAAAATCAGATTCTTTATAGATCAATCCATAGCTATTAAGACGCTCATATTTATCAATTACATTTTTCCATTTTTCCCAGATCCCAAGAAAATCTTCTTCGAGCTCCTCTTGGCTTCTGCCAGCGGCTTCTGTTCTGATGACCACACCTAATTCCTCAGGCTTCATCAAATTAGTAATAGAACGCAATCTATCTCTTTCGCTATTGTCGCTAATTCTTCTTGAGATAGCGATAGCCTTATTTTCTGTAGTCAGTACATAGTATCGACCAGGCAAGCTGATAGATAAGTTTACTCTAGGACCCTTATTACCAGTAGGTTCCTTGACGATTTGCACCAGGAGTTTTTGCCCTGGACTTAATCTGTCATAGAGTGAACCTCTACCTGGAATGTCGTTTGCGTGCAAGAAGCCCATTTGACCGTCTTGCAGTTTTACAAACACCGCATTGATTGACGGCATAATATTTTCGACTACTACTGAATAGACATCCCCGACTCCAAATTCGTTTTTGGAAATATAAAAATCGAGAGCTCTGCCATCTTCCATTAACGCCGCGATATGTTCCTGCTCTGAAATAACAAGTTGACGCATTATAATTTTCTCCTAATTAATCACTCTAATTTATGCTTTGCGAAATTTTTTTGATTTTCCATTTTGAATCACTCAAAAAAGATTCTAAAACTTCTGATACTCTTTGAGACCCTCGCAAGTGTAATTCTAAAGTTTGATTGTCTATCAGTTTGATGACCACAATTTGTGGTTTGATATCTACAATTTTTTCTTTATCCTTTGAAAGCCTTGTCACATTAATCTGATCTCTAGCAAGAAAACGATTTATCAATTCCCCATCAATGACTAGTTTTAAAAGTTCATGATCTGTACTTGAAGCTTGAGCCTCCTTGGTTGATATTAACTTTGCAAGATAATGGGTTTCAAGTACATTGGAAATCGAGGATCTGTCGTCCGGCAAGATCTCAGTTACCTCTAATATTCTAGCCTGATTTGGCAATTCTTGGTTTAAAATATTTTTTAAATTTTCAAGATCTGCGTGTCTTTCAGCCAGCTCTATTTCTATATATTCCCAAATACTTTCAATAAATAACGGTAAAGCTGGCCCCCAAGTCATTTTCAAGCGTTGATTGTAGCCTTTTGAGTGTAATACAGCTAATCCAGTACGCCTTAAAGCCCGCTCAACCATGCGCTGAAAGTCCAAATGACCTATAAAGCGTAAATCATCAAGCTTAGAGATTTTTAATCTTAGCTTTTGCTGGGAAACTGTATTTTTGACTACGACGGTAGGCTGAGATACTAAGGCACTTAACTGCTTATCTTTAGCGGGCTCTGGCGGCGGATTATCCGCTGATAAAGTTTCTTGCTTACTGAGAATTTCAAACAAGCCAGCGCAAGCTTGTTGTCTTTTTTGTTTGTCGATTTCGATAACAAAAGGATTATTATCCGAAAGATCTCGAGTGACGACGTTTTTTACATCCAAGTTAAAACAAACACCGCAAGCGTGACATTTGTTTTCGGTGCAAGGAATAGTTTCTTTTGCAAGCACAGCATTATTCCATTCATCTAATAAAAAATTCTTAGTAAATCCGCAGCTCAAATGATCCCAGCAATTCAGCGCACCAGGCTCTCTAAACTTACTTGCTTCTTGCTCAAGATCAAGACCGTGCTCTAAAGCCGCTTCAGTCCAGCGTGTGATATTAAAATTTTCAGACCAAGAATCAAACCTAGAACCCTTTTGCCATATGGATTTTACCACTTCCCCCCAAGCCCGGTCCCCGCGGGAGAGAACCGACTCGATCAAAGCGATCTCAGGTTCGGTACAGTTTAGTTTTACAAAATTTACCAATCTGCGCTTATAAAGACCATCCAGAAGATATTTTTGCTTACGCTTAAACTCGCTCTGGGAGCACTGCTGAAACCATTGAAACGCCGTAAAAGTCTTAGGCACAAAAGTAGAAATCGTGCAGGTGATATTTAGCGGACGCTTATAGACTTGAGGGTTTTGTTTTTTGAGTTCACGAGACATATTAATAGACCAAGTCAAAATGTCTAGAATCCCGTCCAGATCCTCATCCTCTTCAAAAGGCAAACCGATCATAAAATACAACTTGATATGAGCCCAGCCTTTTTGGTAACTGCCTTTTATGGTGTTATAGATATGATCTTGGCTAAGACCTTTGTTAATGACCCTGCGAAGCCGCTCTGTGCCAGCTTCTGGCGCAAAAGTCATGCCTGATTTGCGCGCGCCAGTAATCTCATCAGCGAGCTCGACATCGAAGCGATCGACTCTTTGGGAAGGCATTGATAATCCGATTCCGTTTTCGCGATGCGCATTATTAATGGCTTTTGCCGCTTCAGTCAAACAAGTATAATCACTAGCAGATAAAGACAAAAGCGTAAAATCATCGTAGCCAGAATTTTGGATGGATTTATAACTTAAGTCCAAAAGCTCTTCTGGACTGCGTTCTCGCACCGGTAAGTAGGTATAACCCACCTGGCAAAAGCGACAACCACGATCACAACCTCGGCGGATTTCAAGGACTTGCTTGTCTTGAACAGCCTGCAAAAGAGGGACTGGACCAGATACGGGCTGATTATAATCATCTAGATTTTTAGTAATTCTTTTTAGAATCGGAAAAGGAACATCGACTCGATTAGGCTTAGGCATTGAGCCTGAAAGCGGATCAGGGTCATAAAACTTCGGGACATAAATACCCTGCAAATTAGCCAGCGCCAATAAAATTTCATCGCGGGTGACACTAGAATTGGCTTGGCGAAGGGTTTTGATAAGTTCAGGAATCTCTATCATCAGATCCTCGCCATCACCGATAATATAAAAATCAAAAAAATTAGCCATGGGCTCAGGATTAAACACCGCTGGTCCACCTGCAAAAATCAAAGGCTGATTAGTTCTATCCTTAGCGTAAAAAGGGATTTTTGCTAAATCTAGAATAGTAAAAATATTAGTGTAACAAAGCTCATAAGCTAGTGATATACCGACCAGATCAAAGTCTCCAAGCGGCTTATAGCTCTCCCAACCCCAGAGCGGCAAATTATGCTTGCGCATTTGCTCTTCCATATCAGGCATGGGCGCGTACGAACGGTCACAAAGAAAATCAGGATGAGAGTTTACGATATTATAAAGAATTTTCAAGCCAAAATTAGACATCCCCAGCTCATAGAGATCCGGATAAATCAATGCCATCCGAACTTTAGCGCTATCCCAATCCTTAGCATGAGCGCCCCACTCAAGACCCAGATACTGACCGGGTTTCTGGACTTTATCAAGAATATTTTGCTGGAGATAATCTTTTATCATTTTAGCTCACGCCAGTCTATAAGCAATTCGCTAACAGCCTTAAAGCCAAGCCCCTCTTTACAAGTCAGAATAAAACTCTGACTGATTTGCTCAATATATTTAGAAACCGCATTAGAATTAGGACACAGCACAGTAGTAATCTTTATGCAATAAAAAAAATAAATTAAGGCAATTGGTAAACTACACAAGGTGGCAAAAAAAACTCCCACCACTAAAAATTTATTAAACACAATAAAAAAGAAATTGGCTAAAAGATTAAAAATAAAACCTATGAAACCCGCTAATCCAAAGCAATACGCGACTACATAAAAAAATCTATCTTCCACATCAGCGCCTGTTTCTTCTTCGTAACTTATCGCCATCTCCTGACTAAAGTAATAAACCGAACCGAGGGAAATAAAAAAAATAAAGAAGATTATAATATTCAGCAAAAGCAAAAAAGAAGGCAAAAACAAAAAATAGCTATTAGTGAAAATTATAAAAATCAATAATGCTCTAGTGACCGGAGTCTTACGGCTCAGAATCTCACTAGTAGCAGAGGTCGGCTGTTTAACAAAGTTTTTGAGATCTGCCAAAAGTGTTTTTAAAAATATCGAGGCGGAACTCATAGAGTAAATTTATTTGACATTAGCTAATTTTTTAAGAGCGATTTGGGATTGTGAAACCAAATTAGGATCAAGCTCCCATTCCATAGTAACAGGATCAATCAAAGTAAACCCTTTATCAGAAACCAAAATACTATTTGGATAGCGGAAGCAAGACTCTGGCAGAGTTTGATCATTAAAATCAGTAACGATTAAATTCACTTTTGATGAGGTTTTTAGAGGCATTCTAGATTCGATGGTAGTTTTTATATCTACAGCAATTTGCTTATCATCAGCAACTTTACTATTAAAATAAATCAAAACATCAATCTTACCGTTAATAGTAAGCAATTCAATATCTTCACTTAGCTTAGCTAAATGCTCATCAAAATTATACTTACCATTAGCAAAAGGACGAATTTCACGCGGCACAGATAGTGCGTAACCCACTCCATGATTACCAGATGGATATCTATAAAACCTATACTCATTACCGAGTTTGCCAAGCTCTTCTAACTGCCATTTGGTTCTATCAGCCTTCCAGCTCCCAGTCGTGCAGACAGGCGTAATTATATTGTGACCCAAATCAATAGCGTCTTTTACAGTTTGAGCAAAAGGCACACTGGAATCATCACGATAATTTACAAAAACTGGGTCATAACCTTCTACTTTTGTTATCATCAGCTCGACATTAAAACTTTTAGCATCTCTATAAAGCTCGTTAATACTAGCGTAGGACATAGCTCCAACAGCATTAGTGCTAGCCGACACGGCGCAACCTGCGCAACCAATTGGGCAAGAATTCATTTGTCTTTCGTGGAAAATATGTCCAGCGTAAAAGTCTTTTTTATTTTCTTTGATTTTTTGGACTAAAGACATAAAATATAAAACGAGATACTTATATTTAGTGTATAATACTTTTCTTGATTCTGCTGAATCTTAAGAAAATTGTTATGACAGTAATAAATATAGAAAAAAACATAGAAATCCTCAAAAAAGCCCTTAGGGATGTCCCTGATTTCCCTAAGCCAGGCATATTATTTAAGGATATAACGACTTTATTATCCGACCCCAAGGCTTTTAAGCTTACGGTGGATTTAATCACCCAAAAATATAAATCAGAAAAAATTGATTTTGTGGTCGTGCCGGAATCGCGCGGTTTTATTTTTGGGGCTCCGGTGGCGATAGCTCTTGGTGCGGGCTTGACTCTGGTGCGCAAGCCTGGTAAGTTGCCAGCTAAGACCATTAGTAAAAGTTACGAGCTTGAATACGGCTCTGATACGCTCTGCGTGCACGCTGATGCCTTTGGGGACAATAAAAACCCTAATGTGATTATTGTGGATGATCTACTAGCCACTGGTGGAAGCTGTCTTACAAGCGCTCAGCTAGTTAGAGAATTAGGCGCAAACATAGTCGGCGCGGCATTTTTAATCGAGCTTGGCTTTTTGCCAGGTCGCCAAAAGCTTGAATCTGCTAGCATTGACGTTTATTCGTTGATTAATTATCAGGATTAAAAAGATAATTAAGGATCCACTGAAAAATGCGTCTTTGACGATTTTTCAACCCTGAGTTAAGGATGAATCTTGGCTTAGGGAGTGAACCCTTAAATCACCCTAACCAAATTTTAATAAAGATATGTTATACGCAACTTAGATTAGGGGTGTATATGAATAGAATTTTAGTTTTAGTTGTAATTTTAGTTTTAGAAAGCGGGATAGGGGGTCATGCCGTAGCAGTAGCCGATGATTTAAATTGTTTAGGATATGACTTAGGTAAACCAATTTCTCCTCTATGTTATCCTAAACAAACTGAAGTTTCGGATTCTATTGGTGTCAGCAATGAGACAGATTTTGAGTGTGAAGATGAAGTAGGAATTGATATTGATACATATTGGCAAACTCCTGAAAATACCAATAGTTCTTTTCGTAATAGCAAATCATCTCCTAGGCAAATTTTAAAAGGAAGAAGAAGAATATGTGGAAGAACAACCCCAACCCCAACTCCAACTCCAACCCCAACTCCAACTCCAGCCCCAACTCCAACAGAGCAAAATGAAGGTTATATGTATGATATATATTTGCACAGTCATATAAAAGCCAAAGAAATAATGAGGGAATTTTTTCAAAGCATAAGACAAAATGATAATGTTCTATATCAATTAGTTTACAATCGAGAAGTGAATTTGATACCTCAACGTCTTCAGATGCTTAAGGAAAAATCTCAAGACAAAATTAGGCAATTAGCACCTTTAATATTAATTCAGAATACTAATAGAAAAGATCTAAATATTAGACATTTGGAGATCAAGGTTCATCTTGATATTGATAGAAATTTTTTAATAAAAGAGGGTCTTGTAACAGCTACGACAGCAACATGTAGACACAGAGAAGCCAGTATAGGCATTGCTTATGCAAAACATTGCGCTTGGAGGCGTTGGGGGATAGGACGTCGTATTTGCAATCGAGAAGTAAATAGTCAAATAAACGGTTTTTGTAATGGGTATTATCAATGTATAGAACAATCTGGACCTATTGACTGCATAAATGCTTATAGAGGTACCACGGTATTTCATGAAATGATGGAGCGGGTCTTAAAGAGAGTCGACTCTACTATATGGTCTATAACGCAACAAACCACTAGAGACATCAAAGAGTCTCTAGCAGCAATGAGCTTAATCATGCATCCCGATCCAGAAGGTACCATCGTAAGAATTGATGTTGCACTTCAGGGGAGTGACTTTGAATTTAATACGTCGGACTCAAATGTCAATGAGTTAGCAAAAGGATATATAGCCAGAAATTATGCTGCTTTAAATACAATCAAAGAACCTAGTGAAGATTATATAAATAAAAATTGTAGTGGTTTGTTTTCATCGCTGGTGAATCCAATCTGCATGTTAAACAAGACGATTGCACCAATAATAACTGGGAATTTTGATCAATTAGTTTATGAGCACGAAACTAAAGAACCGTTAAAGTTTTTTAGGAATAAAGAAACTAATGGAGTATGGGTAAAAAAATAATAAGGATTCAATCCTGAGCCAAGCAAGGATCTTGGCTCAGGATTGAAAAATTGACGAAGTCGCATTTTTCAGTGGATCCTTAATACTACTTGCAACCACCGATTCTAGACAGCTTTGGCGAGCGCCACGTTGACCCTGATAGTTACTTTTTCCATGCTTCTTTTTGGCGTAGCTATGCTGAACAGGTAAATTTTTGATAAATATCATTTGGGCTATTGCTTGCCCAGCATTTAAGTTTAGTGGGGATTTTCCTTGATTAGTTAGTTCGACTACCCCTTCACCTTGAAAGCCACTGTCAAACAAACCAGCAGATTCTACATAAAGACCAAGCCGTGCCCAAGAGCTTTTGCCCTGCAAAACCCCATGAATATTATTTGGAAAATAGAAATATTCTTTTGTAGTAGCCAAAACGAATTCGCCAGGCTCCAAAACTATACTCTCTGCTTTAAAAGTATGAAAATCACCATTTGGATTCTGGCGCGCAAAATCATTTGACAAATGCACATCCAGGCTATTGGGTTGAATTGCTGATTCTTGATAGTTCTCAATCTTTAGGATTCCTAAAAATAAAGATAGTTTGATTTGCCAATCTACTAAATTACCTGGAGCAATAAAAACAATATGTACTGCATAAAAAACCAAGAAAAAAACAAAGAAAAATATTAGTTCAGACATATAATTCTAAAATTCTAGCAAAACTTGGTTTTTGGAGACCCAAAAATTTATTCTTCATGATCCTCTGGTTTTAATAGAAGAGTCGTAACTAATCCAATAATTACAGTCATAGTTCCAATAATCGCAAGCGCCATAACCCTAATATACCACTTTTAGCTTAAGGATTCTCTGAAAAACAAAGTTTTGAGGCGCAATCCGCTTAATAGAAACGACTCTGAAAGGTGCAGTGCATAGAAATAGGAGAAAATTTAAATTGCTGGGAACTCTTTATATCGCAACAAAGTCCTATAATAAAAACATGCACTCAAAATTTCTTAAAATTGGTCTTATTGTTTTTTTGGTTAGTTTTCTTAGCCCCAGTATCGCGGAGAGTACTAATAATAGTCCAATAAACCTAAATACTCACAGCCGTCCTCCACAAAACCAAATTAATACTATTAACAAACCCACTAATATACCAATGGACCCTAAAAGTGTCGAAAATTTTGCAGCATCACCTTTTAAATTAAAAAGCGCTGTCGGACAAGTGCCAGTCAAAACTAGATTGAGAATAAAAGTAGATACTCCAATCTCAGCCGAGACAGCTGAAGTGGGTGATGAATTTAGAGCTAAGGTGCTGAACGATTTTTATATATCTGGTGATTTTAGAAAATTAATCGTGCCAAAAGATAGCTGGATCAGAGGAAGAGTTTCTACTGTAAAAAAACCGCGACTGCTAAGTAGAGCTGGTAAACTCGGCATCAAGCTAGACACGCTGGTAACTCCGCTTGGTGACTACGTTCCATTGGATGCAGATTTGTCATTTATGGCAGGAGTGGTGAATCAAGAAGGTTTACTTGATCCGCAAACTGATTTTAATGATAAAGCTATTGTGCCTACTCAAGCACTGCTTGGTACTGACACTGGTAAGATCGTGTCAGTCGCGACTCTTGGAGTGCCGGTCGTCGGGACTTTGCTTGGCGGCACGGTTGTAGCTCTGTTTTCGCACGGCGATGATGCCTCGGTCACAAAAGGACAAGAACTCCAGATCATCATTACCAGAAACACTGATTTATCGATTTAGCTAATAGCTTCTAAAACCCTGTATTCAAGCTGGTCTTGAGCTTGCCAATTATTTACGCGATTAATTTCTTGTAGGCAAGTCGGAGAGGTGATATTTATTTCAGTCAAGTAATCACCAATCACATCGACCCCAGCTAGTATAATTCCATTATTGACAAGAAAGCTTGAAAGGCTCGAGCAGATTTCTCGATCACGAACACTAGGCTCATACTTAGCGTAAGTACCGCCTGCGGCGATATTAGCCCGGAAGTCGCTCTGTGACGGAATCCTACGCAAGGCACCTTCAAGGTTGCCATTAATCACGATCAAACGTTTATCACCATTGGTTTTCACTTCGGGCAAGAATTTTTGAATCATAAGAGGCTTAATAGTGTCTTTGTCAATGGTGCTCCCAGAGAGGGTTTTAAACTTATGAAAATTTTCGCTTGAGAGTATAAAAATTCCTTGCCCGCCCATTAAATCAAGAGGCTTTACTACGACTGTTCCATGCGTCTGTATAAAAATATTTATTTCATCCAGATCAGTGGTAACAATAGTCGGCAAAATCAAATCTGGAAAATTGAAAATCGCAAGCTTTTCGTTATGCTCAAGAATCGCTCGAGGATTATTTACCACCTGAGCTTTCTTGCATAATGAGAGAATTTGGCAGGCATGGACATATTGCTGATCTACAGGTGGATCGGCACGCATAAAAATCTTATCAAAACTATCTAAACTTAAATGCTGAGTTCTGGGCTGAGCAGGAAACTCAAGCAAAGAAGAAGATGATAGTATTTGGTGTTGAAAAAACTCGTCATCTAATCTAATGCAATTAGCGTGAGGCTCCCCAATGAAAGACAAATCAGAGATATGTGTGTAGAAAATTTCGTGACCAAGCCCAAAACCAGCTTGCATTATAGCCCAAGTGGAGTCGTGGTTTTTTATAAAACTAGAAATTTCGTCAGCAACAAAAGCTAATTTCATAGATTAGATATCTTGTTCTATCTAAAATGTGCATAAGCTTTGTTAGCTTCAGCCATTCTGTGAGTAGCTTCTTTTGTTTCTACTGCTTTGCCTTTATTATTAAAAGCATCAATCAGCTCATTAGTAAGCTTTTCTGGGAAAGATTTACCTGATCTTTTGCGAGCCGATTCAATAATCCAACGGTGCGCCAAAGCCTCACTAACTCTAGGATCAACTTCAACAGGTACTTGGTAAGTAGCACCGCCAATACGACGAGCTTTTACTTTTACGACAGGCATAGCATTTTTGACAGCTTGCTTGAAAATATCAATTGGTTCTTTGTTTTCGATTTTTCCAGTTAGATTATCAATTGCTGAATAAAATATTTTTTCTGCGACTGATTTTTTACCACTGTACATCATTCTATTAATAAATGAATTTACAACTTTACTGCCGAATCTTGCATCTGGCTTTTGGGCTCTTCTTCTAAATCTTCCGTCTTTTCTTGGCATAATTAAATCTCTATATTTTTAAACTATTTCTTTTTAGCACCAGCTGCTGGACCTTTGGCAGCATTTTTCTTAGTACCATACTTAGATCTTCCTTGTTTGCGACCGTTAACTCCCTGAGTATCAAGAGCACCGCGCACTATATGATAACGCACGCCAGGTAAATCCTTAACACGACCACCTCTAATCAAAACAACAGAGTGCTCTTGAAGGTTGTGGCCTTCGCCTCCGATATAAGCAGTAACCTCTTGGCCGTTAGTCAAACGAACCCTAGCAATTTTTCTCATGGCCGAATTTGGCTTTTTGGGAGTTGCTGTTCTAACTTTGGTACAGACGCCCCGCTTAAGAGGATTACTCTCAAGAGCCGGACTTTTACTCTTTTTTTGAGAGTTTTTTCTGCGTTTGCGAATTAATTGCTGTATTGTAGGCATTTCAGGTTTGAATCTTAGCATTTTAAGGAGGTTTATCGTATAAGAATCTAATTTTTTTAAGGATTCGCAAAAAAACAAAGCTTAAAGCCAGGATTCTTAAAAAATATTAAAGATTTAGTCTTGGCTCAGGGTTGAAAAATCGTCAAAGACGAATTTTTTAGTGGATGCTTAATATTTTTATTAAGGGGATTGCGCCTCAAAATTTCGTTTTTTTGGCAAATTCTTAACCTTCTTGTGGTATATTATTAATGTTGGTGAACGTCGGCTTCATGCCGTGTGTAAACAGATCACTGATCTTTGAACCTAGCCTACAACTTTTTTATTCTATCTAAGCTTATTTTATTTTTTTAGTGTAATAGACACCATATTGCTTTTCGCGCGTGTCATAAATATCCCAAATTAAACTATATTTATCCTCTAATACTTTAAAATACTAATCATCTTCTTGTTCAAAAAGACGACTTATTGCCCATAAATTTCGTAAAATTTAAGAGATTTTCTCTCCTGATTTTCGTTTCCTTGGTATACAACCTCTAAGG
>JBEAYS010000147.1:0-2811 GCA_041170505.1 Cyanobacteriota bacterium | reverse complement strand
TTAGCTCTTTTCTTGAATAATATTTTCTAAAAGCAATCCAGCGAACTTTTGACCATTCTTTTTCTGTTGATTTTAAAAAATCTTGATAATCAACAAATTCAATTTTAAATGATTTTTTTGACTCATCTACATCGTAAATTGACTCTTCTTCCATGTCAGGATTTTCCTCTTCCGCCATATCTTCGGACTCATTATAATCATCTTTAATTTCCGGCTTTTCTTTTTTCTTTTTAATTTTAGTTTCGATCGGCTCGGGCGGAATAAATACGATTCTTGGTATTCCAATACCTTCCACCAAATAACTATCTCTTATTTTTTCAAATTGATTTTCTGCATCTGATTCTTTTAATAAATAATTTAACAATCTCTCAATTAATTCACTTGATATTCTTGCAATCTCATCGTTGTTATAATTTGCTTGGGCGATGTTGATTTTGGGTAATTTGCTAAAAAGAAGCGGTTTTAAAACTTGTGTATTGCTCCAGAAAATTGGATAAGCACTTGAACTATAATTTTTTTCGCTTTCTTGTTTTTCGTAAATTTGCTGAAATTCTATTGCAGTTTCTTTTGATTTTTCGTGATAAACTTTGGCATTATCAATTTCTCTTCGCCAAATGTCAACTAAAGCTTTGTCGCCTTCGTATGATGTTAAATCTTCTTGTAGCTCGACTTGTTGAATTGTCATTTTCTTTTTTTGTTTAATAATTCATTTTCTTTTTTTATGTTATCTATTAATTTTTTAATTTCAAGCTCTTTTTTGATTGATTCTTCCAAAGTCATTAGTTTTTTAATTTCAGCGGGAACAATTGGTTTAGTCATGCATAAATAACGGAGAGTGTCAACCGCATGATCTTCCATCTCAGTGTTTAAATCCTCGGGTTTGCTATTATCATATTGCATAAGCGGAAGGGTTCTAAGTAAATTTTTACAATTTTTAGTTATGTATAAAAGTGGCTGTTCGTCCTCATTACCTGTTAATCTTGCTCTTATTTGTTGCCAGCCTGCTACTCGCTTGTTGTCAGCCGGTAGCCAACCAATGTTTTGAGCTTCAAACTGATTTGCGATTGATTGACCGCTTGAGACATCGAATATCGCGGGGTCTGCTCTCATCTCGTCCATTTTTTCGCCAAGTTGTAGCTCTTTTATAGTTTTAGCAATTTCAGCGGTTCCCATTTTTAAGCCTTCGTTTGCTTTGCCTGTGCATCCGTAGAACTCACGATAGATTATAATTGCACCCCTTGGAAAGCTTCTTTTAATTCCTCCGCAATCAACAAGCGAGCCGTCCGACACCGCACCCCACAAAACACAAAAGGGCTTAGAATAACCCCAATCAAAAGCCCTTATTTTATACCAAGAATGAGGCACATTAATATATTCTATAACATGTTTTGACTGATCGAAAGTATCGAAATAAGCCCCTTCGATTGCATCCCAATCACCTTCTAACATTGCCTTTGCTAATGCTCCGCCAAGCCCTAGAAGTTTTTCAGCATAAAGAGGGTCATTTTCGGTCATTGTCGGATTGTCTGAAAGCTTCGCGGGTATGAATTGCCTAAGCATCCCGCCCTCTTCTTTGTTCATTTGATAAATTTTCATCGGCTCTTTATTTTCGATGAAGTAAGACTTAACAAACTCATGACCGACACCGCCGGGATTGCTTGAACTAATAATTTTTGGTAATGTTTGCTTAAGATTATTAGGAATTATTAAACCTCCTAATCTTACACGACTTCTTAAAAATTTATAAATATATTCGCTGAAGTGAGTAAGCTCATCAATCAATAGCAAGTTAATCTCAACACCCTGATATTTTAAAACATCTTTATCATACTGACAATGACACAAATTAATTTTTGACCCGTTTTGAAACACGATTTGAGCAGTCGATAAATTTACACGACAAAACCCGCTCTCAATATATTCTGAAAGCAAGCTAGTAAACCCGCTTGAGCCGTCAAGATGGTTTTTTTTCAAGTCTTCGCTCAATCTTCTGAATAAGTAAATTTGAATTTTTGGAACACTTAGAGCATAAAATATAGCAATTACTCGCATGCAGTGAGACTTACCCCCACCAGCACTCCCGCCGTAAAGAATCTCCGTCGCTTTGCTTGTGAAAGCTTGCGATTGTTTAGCATGTAAACTTATCTGCATCTCATCTTATTTTGATAGCAATCAATCTTGAAGTCAGTAGAACTATCGCACATTCTTACAGCTTGCGAGTTCATGCAAACACAACGACATTCTGCAAAAGCATTAGAATTTATTAAAAATAGTGATAAACTAGTTATTAGTAATATTTTTAGCATAATTTATTAATTGTTATTAAGAATTATTTTAAGTTCTGGCACAACTGCTTGCTGACTTTCTTGCTCGCTTCTAATCATCGCAATTTGATAATTTTCATTAAAAATTTTCGGCGATGTAGTTCTTGCGAGCCATCTAAGATTTTCAACTTTTAATTTTTGTTTTGCAACAAATGAATTGCTTGAATCTTCGCTTATTTTTTCGATCTCTTCGCCGATTTGATTAACATAATTGACTGCTCTTGCTTCTAATATTTTTTGATTTTCTTGCTTAAACTCGTCGCTATTAACTATTTTTAGAATATCATATAATTTTAAGTCGTATTTTTTAGCAAGTTGCGAATAGCTAAGCAAATTATTTTTATAGTCTTCGAAAATTTCTTGCTTTTTTTTGTCGATTATTTCATTTCTTCGAGCTATATCTATTAAATCGTAATTGTTTGACATAAAATTTATTGTTAAGTGAAGTCGCGCGCGACTATTAAAAGTTAAGAAAGCAATCGCTTAA